>NC_012438.1:1500000-1640877 GCF_000021545.1 Sulfurihydrogenibium azorense Az-Fu1 | reverse complement strand
GGCTATGGACGAATACATACCAACACCACCAAGAGAGACAGACAAACCATTCCTAATGGCAGTAG
This sequence comes from Sulfurihydrogenibium azorense Az-Fu1, assembly GCF_000021545.1. Taxonomy (NCBI): domain Bacteria; kingdom Pseudomonadati; phylum Aquificota; class Aquificia; order Aquificales; family Hydrogenothermaceae; genus Sulfurihydrogenibium; species Sulfurihydrogenibium azorense. The sequence continues at coordinate 1,640,812 of NC_012438.1, read as the reverse complement.
AGGACGTATTTACGATAACAGGAAGAGGAACAGTAGTAACAGGGAGAGTAGAGAGAGGAACGTTGAAAATAGGAGATGAAGTAGAGATAGTAGGATTATCAGAGGAGAAGAAGAAGACAGTAGTGACAGGGATAGAGATGTTTAGAAAGCAGTTAGACGAAGCGATAGCAGGGGACAACATAGGAGTATTACTAAGAGGAATAACAAAAGATGAAGTAGAGAGAGGACAAGTATTAGCCAAACCGGGGACAATAACACCACACAAGAGATTCAAGGCACAAGTATACGTGTTAAGCAAAGAGGAAGGAGGAAGACATACACCATTCTTTTTAGGATACAGACCACAGTTTTACATCAGGACAGCAGACGTAACAGGAACAGTAGTAGGATTACCAGAAGGACAAGAGATGGTAATGCCAGGGGATAACGTAGAGTTAGAAGTAGAGTTAATGGTACCAGTAGCTATGGAAGAGCAGATGAGATTTGCGATTAGGGAAGGTGGAAGAACAGTAGGTGCTGGTGTTGTTACTAAAATCTTAGATTAATGTGAGGAAGAAAAATGAGAGAAATAATAACTCTTGCTTGTACTGAGTGTAAGAGAAAGAACTACACTACTACCAAAAATAAAAGAAAACATCCGGATAGATTAGAACTAAAAAAATATTGTAAATTCTGTAAAAAACACACCTTACACAGGGAAATAAAGTAAGGTAACTTTTGCGGGGCAGTAGCTCAATTGGCAGAGCAGCGGACTCCAAATCCGCAGGTTGAGGGTTCGAGTCCTTCCTGCCCCGCTTTGGAGATAAGATGAAGAAGTATATAAACTTTTTGAAGGAAGTTTACGAAGAGCTAAAAAAAGTTACTTGGCCTTCTAGAGAGCTTGTAAAAACAGCAACAGCAACAGTTATTGTATTTACATTAATTATTGCTGTTTATCTTTGGGGATTGGATTTACTTTTTGCAAAAATTATTACCTTTATACTAGAGAGGTAGAGAGTGGATGTCAGAAGAAAACATAGTGCATCAAGATAATTTAGAAAATCAGGAAACACAAGAAGAGAAAAAATGGTATGCTTTATACACGCAATCAAATTTAGAAATAAAAGCTAAAGAAAATTTTTTAAAAAATTTAAAATTAAACAATTTAGATTATTTGGTAGATGAAGTGATAGTTCCAGCAGAGGAAAAAGTTGTAATAAAAGCTCAAGGGAAAGAAAAGTATAGATTATCTTTAAAAGGGCAAAACAGGGAAATCCCTGTTGAAGGTAAAAAAGGAATTACGAAGTTTTTAATCGAAGATGGAACTGTAAGGGTATTGGAAAGTGTAGAAGGGGACGAAGATTGTGTAGCCCACAGTCCAATTTTTAAACCAGGACAGAAAATAAGTTGCAAAGAAAATAAAACTGAAGCAAGGATTGTATTAGAAAATAAAATATTTCCCGGATACATACTTATAAAAGCTAAATTAACAGATGACTTGATAGATTTAGTAAAGAAAACTCCTTATTTAATTGGTTTTGTAAGTGCAGGTGGAGTTCCAGTACCTTTAGATGAAAAGGATGTAGCTAAGGTAATATCACAGATACAAAAAGGAACCCCGAAAGTTAGAAAATTACTCTTTGCAAAGGGAGATATGGTAAGAGTTATAGAAGGTCCTTTTATGAACTTTACAGGTGTTGTAGATGAAGTCTTCCCAGATAAAGAGAAACTAATAGCTTTAATAACTATTTTTGGAAGAGCAACACCGGTTGAACTTGAATTCTCCCAAGTGGAGAAAATTTAGCCTGTCGGTTCAATCTGGTATTTTTTTTGACAGGCAAGAATTCAAGGAGGTGTAAGTAGAAATGGCAAAGAAAGTTACAGCAACTGTTGAGCTAATGATTCCAGCTCAACAAGCAGCACCATCTCCACCTGTTGGACCTGCATTAGGACAACATGGTGTGAACATTATGGAATTTGTAAAGAGCTTCAATGCTGCAACGGCAAATATGAAGCCGGGTACAATAGTTCCAGTAGTGATTACTATTTACTCTGACAGGTCTTTTACATTTATTCTTAAAACTCCACCAGCTTCTTATCTTTTAAAAGAGGCTGCAGGTATAAAAACTGGATCCGGCGATCCAAAGAAGAATAAAGTTGGTAAAATTACTGTAGCACAGCTTAAAGAGATTGCCCAAATGAAGCTAAAAGACCTTAACACAGAAGATATAGAAATGGCTATGAGAACTATCGCGGGAACAGCTCGTAGTATGGGAATTGAAATAGAAGGATACAAGGGGTAGTAACCATGGCAAAAAGAGGAAAAAAATACTTAGAAGCTTTAAAGCTTATAGACAAAGAGAAAACTTACAGTTTAAATGAAGCTATTAGGAAGTTAAAAGAAGTTTCAAAAGTTCTACAAAGAAAGTTTGATGAAACTGTAGAATTTATTGCAAGGTTGGGAGTAGATCCAAAGTACGCAGACCAGATGGTTAGAGGGTCTGTAGTCTTACCTCATGGACTTGGTAGAGAGTTAAAAGTTTTAGTAATAGCTCAGGGAGAAAAGTTAAAAGAGGCAGAAGAAGCCGGAGCAGACTATGTTGGCGGAGAAGAACTTATAAACAAAATAGCCAATGAAAACTGGATAGATTTTGATGTGGTAATTGCAACTCCTGATATGATGCCAAAAATGGCAAAATTAGGTAAAATATTAGGTCCTAGAGGACTAATGCCAAACCCTAAAGTAGGGACTGTTACTACCGATATAAAAAGGGCAGTCACAGAAGCTAAAAAAGGTAGGGTGGAATTTAAAGTGGATAAAACAGGAAATGTTCATGTTCTTGTAGGAAAAATATCTTTTGATGAGCAAAAGTTAAAAGAAAATATTTTAGCAGTCTTAGATGCAATAATTAAAGCGAAACCTGCAGGGATAAAAGGACAATATATAAAAAATGCTGTTATTAAAACTACTATGAGTCCTGCTGTAAAGCTTGATTTGGCAGCATTGCAAAAATCTTTAGAGACTAAGGCTGCGTAAGGAGAGGTAAAATGGCGACGTTAGAAAGAAAGTCTATTCAAAAAAAGGCAGAGTTAGTTAAAGAAATCAAAGAAAAGATAGAAAAATCTCCAGTGGTTATATTGTTAGATTTTAAAGGTATAGATGCAAACTCTATAACTGATTTTAGAAAGCAGTTAAAGAAAAATGGTGCCGAAATGAAAGTTGTTAAAAATACTCTTCTTTATAGGGCTTGCAATGGCACCCAACTTTATGATAAAATAGATATCTTTAAAGAGCAAACTGCTGTAATATTTGGTTATGAAGACCCAGTAGCTCCTGCAAAACTCTTAAAAGAGTTTTTAAAAGGAAAAGAAGAAGCTAAAGTGAAAGGTGGCTTAGTAGAAGGTGTTTACGCTGACCCACAGAAAATTGAATACCTTGCTTCTCTACCAACTAAAGAAGTACTTGTGGCTCAGCTCTTGGCTGTTTTACAAGCGCCTATTACGAACTTTGTACGTGTACTTAACGCTATACCACAAAAAGCAGTTTTAGTTTTAGATGCAATTAGAAAAGAGAAAGAAAAACAATCTTAAAAAAATTTTAGATAGGAGGTTTTAATACTATGGCAACAATTACAAGAGAAGAGATTAAAGAAGCTATCAAGTCTATGACAGTTTTAGAGTTAGCACAACTTGTTAAAGATTTAGAGGAAGAGTTTGGTGTTTCTGCTGCTGCTATGGTTGCTGCTGCTCCAGCTGCTGCAGGTGGTGCTGCTGCTCCGGCTGCTGAAGAAAAAACAGAGTTTGATGTTATATTGGCAAATCCTGGAGCAAATAAAATCAACGTTATTAAAGTTGTTAGAGAAATCACTGGTCTTGGCTTAAAAGAAGCTAAAGACTTAGTAGAAGGAGCTCCAAAACCAATTAAAGAAGGAGTTTCTAAAGAAGAAGCAGAACAAATCAAGAAAAAATTAGAAGAAGCTGGAGCTACTGTAGAAATTAAATAATAACGTTGAAGCTATTTAAGATTGACTTAACTTTTAAAACAGTTTAAGGTAGGCTATCCTTTAGGTGGTAGTCTACCTTTATTTATTTTAAAACTAAATAAGGTGGTGTAAGGATGAGAGTAATAAAGAATCTTAAGTCAAACCCTTTCCGTAAAAGTTTATCCAAAAGAAAAGAAATTATAACACCTCCTGATTTACTTTCAGTAATTAGAGAATCTTTTGAAAATTTTACACAATTTCATGTTAATCCTCTCAAAAGAGATCCAAATAAAGGATTAGAAAATCTTTTTAGAACTTCATTTCCATTTGTTGATCCAAACGGTCAACTTGAAGTAAGATACGTAGGTTATGAGATTGGAGATTGGGAATGTGGTAAGTGTGGAAAATCTCTTCCGGAAGAAGTGTTAGGAGGTCCAGAAGTTGATTGTCCCCACTGTGGAAGTCCTTTAATATACAAAGAAAAACTAAGTGTAGATGAATGTAAGTACAAAGGTTTAACTTACAGTGCACCTTTAAGAGTTTTACTTGAATTAGTTATAAACAATGTAGATCCAAAAACTGGAGAAGTCGTTCCAAAGACAATAAGAAAGCAAAAACTTTATTTTGGAGAACTACCTCTTCTTACAGATTACGCTTACTTTATGATAAATGGTAGTGAAAGGGTAATAGTTTCCCAGTTGATTAGATCTTCTGGTATATTCTTCTCGGCAAAAGAAGATAAAACAAAAGATATTATAACAAGAATAATATACGAAGGTAGTGTAATACCTGAAAAAGGTTCAAGAGTAGAAGTTCAGTACGCTACTAATGCTGAAATCTTTTACGCAAAGATAGACAGAAGAAAAATATTAGGTACCACTTTAGTTAGAGCTTTTGGATGTGATACTGCTTACAAAATATTAAAAACATTCTATGGAAAAGTTGAAAAGTACAAAGTTGTAAATGGAGAGTTAGTTGAAGAAAAAACAGGATTACCAGTTTCATTAGAAGAGTTAGCAAATAGAGATATATTCATAACGTATGTAACAGAAGAGATATCGGATAAAGGTCAACCTGTTTCAATAAGATACGAGAAATATGTCCCTGCAGAAAATTTGGCTTCTTACATAAACGACGACAGATATAAGATAGAAGAGATTGTAGCTGTTGAACCTCAAGTATGTAATAAATCACCATATCAAAGAATAATAGTTGAAACTCTAAAAAAAGATGAACCTAAAATAAATGCTATGTTCTCCTTTAGAGATGCTGCTTTAGTTGAGATATACAAAAAAATGAGACCAACGGATACTGCTGTTCTTGATCCAAAGGCATTTATGAAAAGAGCAAGAGAACTTTTTGAAAATACATTTGAAGATTACCAAAAATATGACCTTTCAAGAGTTGGAAGAGTTAAGATAAATGCAAAAGTCCATAATGTGCCAAAAACTATAAAACCTTTAGACTTAGAGGACTTCTTTGAAAAATTCCCACCTCTTATGTTAGATGAAGATGTAAAGATAAGAGATACAGTATACCCTGCAGGTACAAAGATAGATAGACAGTTAGTTGAAGAGTTGAAAAAACACTCTTTTAAAGAAATAAAAGTTAAAGAGTACTTAGATGAAGAAGCAAGAACTCTTCAAATGGCTGATATTATAGCCATTGTTAAATATTTACTTGAATTAAGATATGGGAAGAAAACTTTAGATGATATTGCACATTTAGGAAACAGAAGGGTTAGACCTGTTGGAGAGTTGCTTGAGGTTCAAGCTAGAGCTGGTATCGCCAGAATGCAAAAAGCCTTTAAAGATAGAGTTGCTATTGTAGATATAGAAGATCCTCAGTTAAAGCCAAGTGAGTTAATTAATCCAAGGTATTTAGTAGGGACTATTGTAGAATTTTTAAAAGGTGGTCAACTCTCTCAGTTTATGGATCAAACTAACCCTCTATCTGAACTAACCCATAAAAGAAGGTTATCTGCACTGGGACCCGGTGGTTTAACAAGGGATAGTGCAAAGTTTGAAATAAGGGATGTTCACCCATCCCATTATGGTAGAGTATGTCCTATTGAAACACCAGAAGGTCAAAACATTGGATTAGTGTCTTCTATGACTGTTTACTCAAGATTAAATGAGTTTGGATTTTTAATAACTCCGTATAGGAAAGTTGTAGATGGAGTAGTAACAAACGAGATTGAATACTTAACAGCTTACGATGAAGAAAAGTATGTTATAGCTCAAGCTAACGCAGAAATAGATGAAAAAGGTAGATTTACCTCAGATAGAGTTCTCGCAAGAGCTTACGGAGATATAAGACTTGTTGATCCTAAAGAAGTCCATTATATGGATATATCTCCAAAACAAGTAGTATCTCCATCTGCATCATTAATTCCATTCTTAGAGCATGACGACGCAAACAGAGCTCTTATGGGATCAAACATGCAAAGACAGGCTGTACCACTTATTAAAACAGAGTATCCGCTGATTGGTACTGGAATGGAAGTTATAATAGCAAAGGATAGTGGTTCAGCTGTTGTTGCTAAAAGAGGTGGAGAAGTTGTAAAAGTTGATGGAAACTCAATAACGATAAAAGTAAACGAAGACGAGATAGATCCTCATGATCCTCTTGATATAGGAATGGATATATACGAACTTAAAAAGTTTAAAGGATCTAACCAAGCTACATGTATAAACCAAAGACCTTTAGTAAGAGTAGGAGACAAAGTAGAAAAGGGTGCAGTTATAGCAGATGGAACCTCTACTTATAAAGGTGAACTTGCCCTTGGTAAAAACGTTTTAGTGGCGTTTATGCCATGGAGAGGATACAACTTTGAGGATGCTATCGTTATATCTGAAAGATTAGTTAAAGATGATGTATTCACTTCTATTCATATAGAAGAGTTTGAAGTTGAAGCAAGAGAAACAAAACTTGGACCAGAAGAGATTACAAGAAACATACCAAACGTTAAAGAAAGATTACTTGCAAATCTTGATGAGCATGGTATTGTAAAAGTAGGAACTTACGTTAAACCTGGAGATATATTAGTAGGAAAAGTAACTCCTAAAGGAGAGTCTACACCTACTCCAGAAGAAAAACTACTTCTTGCCATCTTTGGAGAAAAGGCAAGTGATGTTAAAGATACATCTTTAAGAGTTCCTATAGGTGTTGAAGGTGTTGTTGTAGATGTCCAGATCTTTGCTAAGAAGAGAAAAGATAAAAAAGAAAAGAGAGAGAAGTACTTTGATACTCTTATAAAACAAGAGATAGAAAAGTTAAACACTGAACTTGAAGAGAAGAAAAAGTTTATATTAGAAAGAAGAGATGAAAATTTAAAAGCTCTTTTAATAGGTTCAAAAGTTTCAAAGGATATTAAAGTTGGAACAGAAGTTATAGTAAAAGAAGGAGAAAAATTAACAGAGGAAAACATTGACAAGGTAATTAGGATAATAGCTATAAATCCATCTAACTTTATAAAAGATAAAAAGGTATCTAATCTTGCAAAAGAGATATCTGATAAAGCAAAAAGTCAGATAGAACTTTGGGAAAAGATATATCAAAGGAAAAAAGAAGTTTTAGAAGAAGGTGCTGACTTAAAGCCGGGAGTGATTGAACTTGTAAAAGTTTATATTGCTCAGAAGAGAAAGATACAAGTTGGTGATAAGATGGCAGGTAGACACGGTAACAAAGGTGTAATATCCGTTGTCTTACCTGTTGAAGATATGCCTTTCCTAGAAGATGGAACTCCTGTAGATATAGTTTTAAACCCACTAGGTGTTCCTTCTCGTATGAATGTAGGACAAATTCTAGAAACACACCTTGGCCTTGCAGCTAAAAAACTTGGAGAAAAACTTTCAAAAGAGCTTGAAAATATCTTTGATAAAGAGAAAATTATCCAAAAGATAGTTGAGTATTACTCTATAGTTAACGAAACAAATGACAAACTTCTTACAAAGAAAAGAGTTGAAGATACTAAAGAACTAGAAAAAGCTTTACGTGAGCTTGACGATGAAAGTTTAAGGTCTTTAATTAAAGATTTAGGAAAGATAGGAATTCCTATTGAAACTGCAATATTTGAAAGTGCTACTGAAGATGATATAAGAAGAATGCTACAAGCTGCAGGATTTAAAGAAAATGGAAAAGTTAGACTTATTGATGGTAGAACAGGAGAGCCTTTTGATTTAGAAGTTACTGTTGGATACATGTACATGTTAAAGCTTATCCATATGGTTGATGATAAGATACACGCTCGTTCTACTGGACCTTACTCCTTGATTACTCAACAGCCACTTGGTGGTAGAGCTCAGTTCGGTGGACAAAGATTTGGAGAAATGGAAGTTTGGGCACTTGAGGCTCACGGTGCAGCTTACACTCTAAGAGAAATGCTTACAGTTAAATCTGATGATATCGAAGGAAGAAAAAGAGTTTACGAAGCAATCATAAAAGGAAAGCATTACTACGATATTGGAGTTCCTGAATCATTTAAAGTATTAGTTAGAGAGTTGAAAGCGTTAGGTCTAAATGTTGAGTGTATCACAGACGGTCAATCCCAGTCTTGTGATACATCAGAAGAAAAGAAACCTACAGTTTAGGCAGGAGGAAGTGCCTTGGAAAATAAAGAAAGAAAAAATTTTCAAAGATTTGATGCAATAAGATTATCTCTTGCCTCTCCAGAGATAATTAGATCTTGGTCACATGGCGAAGTTAAAAAACCTGAAACCCTTAACTATAGAACGCTAAAGCCTGAAAAAGACGGACTTTTTGATGCAAGAATATTTGGTCCGATAAAAGATTACGAATGTTTATGTGGTAAATATAAAAAGAAGAAATACGAAGGAACAATATGTGATAGGTGTGGTGTTGAGGTAACAAGGTCTGATGTAAGAAGAGAAAGATTCGGACATATAGAACTGGCGTCTCCAGTTGTTCATATTTGGTATTTAAAATCAACCCCTTCAAAGATAGGTAGCCTTTTAGACCTTACATCAAGGGATATTGAGAGGGTTGTTTACTTTGAATCATACCTACTTATAGAGCATCCTACTGAGGAAGAAGAAGAAGCTTTTGAAAAAGACCCAAGAACCCTACCAATACTAGAGGGAGGACTTACAAAGTTTGTTAAACTTTCAGTAATATCAGAAGAAGAGTTAAGACAGAGAGAATACGAGTACTCAAACCCAGAAAAGTTTGAGTACGGTATGGGAGCTGAAAAAGTAAAGGATATTCTCTCCCGTATAGATATGGAAGTGCTCATTAAAAAATTGAAAAAAGAGTTACACGGTTATGCAGGAACATTTGATGACCTTAGTCTTGAATTTAAACTTAACTACCCAAGAATTTATAGTAAAGCAATAGCTGAAATTGCAAGAAAATTCCAAGAAGTCGGTTTACGTTTTGGAGATGTAGAACCAACAGAGAAAGAAATAGATGCCGTAATTTCTCAAGGGTACTATGTGGTTATAGATCCAGGAAATAAAAACTATAAATTTGGACAGATAGTTAATAAAGAACAAAATCAACTTGATGAGTCCGTTGTTGCTTTAACAGGATCTGAAGCTTTAGAAAAACTTTACAAAGCTTATAGGGAAAAGGTAAAAGAAATACCTATATTTGAGACTGTAAAAGAAGCAGTAAGAAACGTTATCCTTAAAGAAGGAAGTGATGCGAGACTAAAAAAACTTATTAGAAGATTAAGATTAGCAGAAGGATTTTTACATTCTGGAAATAAACCTGAATGGATGATCTTAGATGTTCTTCCTGTAATTCCTCCAGATTTAAGACCTCTTATACCTTTAGATGGAGGTAGATTTGCAACATCAGATCTTAATGATCTATACAGAAGGGTTATAAATAGAAACAATAGATTAAAAAGACTTATAGATCTTGATGCTCCAGAGATAATTATTAGAAATGAAAAAAGGATGCTACAAGAGGCTGTTGATGCCCTTATAGACAATGGTAGAAGAGGAAGAATTGTAACTCAAAATAACAGACCTCTTAAATCTCTTTCTGACTCTTTAAGAGGAAAGCAAGGTAGATTCAGACAGAACCTTTTAGGTAAGAGAGTTGATTACTCTGGTCGTTCTGTTATTGTTGTAGGACCAGAGCTTCAAATGCATGAATGTGGTCTTCCAAAACAGATGGCACTTGAACTGTTTAAACCGTTTATATACAGAAGACTTGAAGAAAAAGGATACGCAACTTCTATAAAAAGTGCAAAAAGACTTGTTGAAGAAAAAGCTCCAGAAGTGTATGAATGCTTAGAAGAAGTAGTAAAACAACATCCAGTACTTTTAAACCGTGCTCCAACTCTTCATAGAATGTCAGTTCAAGCATTTGAGCCAAAGCTTGTAGAAGGGAAGGCTATAAAACTCCATCCACTAGTTTGTCCTCCATTTAACGCAGACTTTGACGGAGACCAAATGGCTGTTCACGTACCTCTCTCTGTAGAGGCTCAACTTGAGTCTTACATTCTTATGTTATCAACCCAAAACATTCTCTCTCCTGCCCACGGTAAACCGGTTACAATGCCTTCTCAAGATATAATTCTTGGTATCCACTATATGACTCAAGAGTTGCCTGGAGCTGTTGGAGAAGGAAAAGTATTTGCAAGTGAGGAAGAGGCTAAAATTGCTTATGAACTTGGAAAAGTAGACCTGCTTGCTAAAATAAAAGTTAGGAAAGAAGGTAAGACTGTAGAAACAACTGTAGGAAGACTTTTATTCAACAAAATTCTTCCAAAAGGCTTTAGATTTGTAAATGAAGTTTTAGATAAGAAAAAAATATCTAAACTCATATCTGAGATATATGAAAAATACGGAAACGAAATAGCTGCTCAAACGTTAGATAAAATTAAAGAAATAGGATTTAAATTTGCAACCAAAGCTGGAGTATCTATAGCTGTTTCTGACCTTGTTGTTCCTAAAGAGAAAGAAAAGATCTTGAAAAAAGCTATAAAAGAAGCTGAGGTTGTATGGAACCAGTACGTAGATGGAATAATAACAAAAGGTGAAAGACACAACAAAGTTATAGATATATGGTCTAACACAACAAACGAAGTTGCCTCTAAGATGTTTGAAGAGATAGAAAAAACTGAAAGAGTAGAAAATGGTAAAAAATACCCAGGTTATTTTAACCCTGTTTATATGATGGCATCATCAGGTGCAAGAGGTAGTAGAGACCAGATAAGACAGCTGGCTGGAATGCGTGGACTTATGGCAAAACACTCTGGAGAGTTTATAGAAACTCCAATTATGTCAAACTTTAGAGAAGGACTGTCTGTAGTAGAGTATTTTATTTCTACCTACGGTGCAAGAAAAGGATTAGCAGATACAGCGTTAAAAACAGCTGTAGCTGGATATTTAACGAGAAGACTTGCCGATGTTGCTCAAGATGTAATTATAACAGCAGAAGACTGTGGTACTTTAAAAGGAATTACAGTAGGTGCAATAATAGAAAGTGGAGAAATTGTAGCACCATTTAAAGATAGGATTGTAGGAAGATACGCAGCGGAAGATGTTTTCGATCCTTACACAGGAGAGCTTTTACTCTCTGCTGGAGAAGAGATAACAGAAGAGATTGCAGATAAGTTTGAAAAAGCAGGAATAGAAAAAGTTAAAATCAGGTCTGCTTTAACCTGTGAGATGGATCACGGCGTTTGTGCGAAGTGTTATGGAAGAGATCTATCACAGAAAAAATTAGTTGATGTAGGTGAAGCTGTAGGTATAATTGCAGCTCAATCTATAGGTGAACCGGGTACACAGCTTACTATGAGAACTTTCCATATAGGTGGTGCAGCTACAGCGAAAGCAGCACAAACACAACATGTATCAACAGAATCAGGAATTGTAAAACTTCAGAATGTTAAATATGTTGTAGATAAAAAAGGAAGAAAGCTTATCATTAACAGGGAAGGTTCTATAAAAATTGTTAATGAAGAAGGAAAAACTTTAGAAAGATTCCCTGCCCCTTACGGAGCTGTTTTATACGTAGAAGATGGACAAAAGGTAAATTCAGGAACAGTTCTTGCAGAATGGGAACCATTCAGCGATCCTATAGTAATTGAAAAAGGTGGAGAAGTAGAGTTTAGAGACGTTATATTAGATGTAACTCTCAAAGAAGAAAGAGATAATATTACAGGAAAAACAAGTTATGTAATTACGTTCTTAAGACCAAAAGATGCACAGCTCCACACTCCAAGAATGATTGTTAAAGATGATGAAGGTAAAGAGTATGTATACGATTTACCAGTTAACACTATACTCTTAATACCTAAAGAGAATCTTGAAGAAGTTTGGGATAAATGTTTCTCATGTTCAGAAGCTGAAAAAACTGATGTATTCCATAAGTATATACAAGTTAAAAAAGGCTTTAGAGTAAGTGAAGGTGACATTATTGCAAAAATTCCAAAAGAGAAGGCAAAAGTTAGAGATATAGTTGGTGGTTTACCAAGAGTTGAAGAACTTCTTGAAGCAAGAGAACCTAAGAATAAAGCTATTATTTCAGAGATAGACGGCATAGTAAGAATATACGAAGACGCTAAAGAAATTACGATAATAAATCCAAAAGAACAGAAGACACAAACTTACAAAGTACCAGAAAACACATTTGTTATTGTAAAAAATGGTAGTTTAGTAAAAGCAGGACAAAGTTTAGTAGATGATGGTTCTATAAAAGCTGAATTTGATGGAATGGTAAGATTGAAAAGTGAAGGCTCACGTATCGTTGTATTTAACAAGGAAACTGGACAACAAAGAGACTACAAGGTACCAAAAGGTAAATTCATAATAGTAAAAGATAATGCTATAGTAAGAGCAGGAGATTCTTTAACCGATGGATCTCCAAACCCTCACGATATTTTAAGAGTAATGGGTGTAGAAGAGTTAGCAGCATTCCTTGTAAAAGAAGCACAAATAGTCTATAGATTACAAGGTGTAGAGATAAACGACAAACACTTTGAAGTAATCATCAGACAAATACTTAAGAAAGTTAAAATTGTAGACCCTGGAGATGGTAGATTTTTATTAAATGAGATAGTTGACAAAGAAGATTTAGAAGAAGAAATTAGAAAAGTTATAGAGGAAGGTGGAAGACCTCCAAAAGCAGAACCTGTTTTAGTTGGTATTACTAAAGCATCATTAACAACAAGAAGTTGGATATCTGCAGCATCTTTCCAAGAAACAACAAGAGTACTTGCAGATGCTGCTGTTGAAGGAAAAGTGGATCCATTAAAAGGATTAAAAGAGAACGTAATTATAGGTGGATTGATACCTGCCGGAACAGGAATAGAGGAGTATGCTGAAGTAGAAGTAGCTTTAGAAGAGAAAGAATCGGTAATAGAAGAAAATTAATAAAAGGGAGCTAAATGCTCCCTTGATTTTTTTTACTTTTTCTTTTATAATATTTTTTTCTAATTTAAAATGGAAAAATTTTGTTTATATTTTAGGAGGATAGCAGTGCCAACTATAAACCAGTTAGTTAGAAAAGGTAGAGAAAAGATTAAGAAAAAATCTAAAGCTCCTGCATTACAAGGAAACCCTCAGAAAAGAGGAGTTTGTGTTCGTGTTTATACAACCACACCTAAGAAACCAAACTCTGCTTTAAGGAAAGTTGCAAGGGTTAGGTTATCTAACGGTATCGAAGTTACGTGTTATATTCCAGGAATAGGACACAACTTACAAGAACACTCTATCGTATTAGTTAGAGGTGGAAGGGTTAAGGACTTACCTGGAGTAAGGTACAAAATAATACGTGGTGCTCTTGATGCTGCTGGTGTTAAAGATAGAAAACAATCTCGTTCTAAGTACGGTGCTAAAAGACCTAAACCAGGTCAAGCTGCAGTTGCTGGGAAGAAAAAGTAATTAAAAAGGAGAGGTAAAAAATGCCAAGAAAAGGACCTGTAAAACCAAGAGAAATAATGCCTGATCCGATCTATAGAGATGTATTAGTACATAAGCTTATTAATAAGGTTATGGTTGATGGTAAAAAATCTGTTGCAGAAAAGATCGTTTACGGTGCAATGAAAATCTTAGCGGAAAAAACTGGTGAGCAGCCATTGGAAGCGTTATACAAAGCAATTGAAAACATAAAGCCAATTTTAGAAGTAAGACCAAGAAGAGTTGGAGGAGCTACTTACCAAGTACCAATGGAAGTACCACCAAGAAGACAGATCTCTCTTGCTTTAAGATGGCTTGTTGAAGCTGCAAGAAGCAGAACTGGAAGAGGAAACTACACAATGTTAGAAAAATTATCTAATGAATTATTTGATGCTTACAATAATAAAGGAAACGCAGTTAAGAAAAAAGAAGATACCCATAGAATGGCCGAAGCAAACAAAGCATTTTCACATTATAAATGGTAATAATTAAAATTAAAAACTAAATTAGAAATTTTGGAGGAAAAATAAAAATGCCAAGGCAAGTACCAATTGAAAAATTAAGAAATATAGGAATTGTAGCACATATAGACGCAGGTAAAACTACAACCACAGAAAGAATACTATTCTATACAGGAAAAACTTACAAAATTGGTGAAGTTCACGAAGGTGCTGCCACTATGGACTGGATGGAACAAGAGAAAGAAAGAGGAATTACAATTACGGCAGCTACAACGGCAGCTTACTGGAAAGGATACCAGTTAAACATAATTGATACACCAGGACACGTTGACTTTGGTGTCGAAGTTGTTAGATCTATGAAAGCCCTTGATGGAATTGTATTTGTTTTTTCGTCTGTTGAAGGTGTTCAACCTCAGTCTGAAGCAAACTGGAGATGGGCAGATAGATTCCAAAAACCAAGAATAGCTTTTGTAAACAAAATGGATAGAGTCGGTGCAAACTTTTTTGGTGTATATGAAGATATGAAGAAAAAATTGGGAACAAATCCTGTTCCAATACAAGTTCCTATAGGAGCTGAGGATAGTTTTGTTGGTGTTGTAGATCTATTTAAAATGAAAGCTATTGTTTGGGATGGAGATGAACTTGGAGCTAAATTCTCAGAAAAAGAAATACCTGCAGATCTATTAGATTTAGCTCAAGAATGGCGAGAAAAAATGATAGAAGCTATAGTTGAGACAGATGAAGCTTTAATGGAAAAATATTTTGCAGGAGAAGAGATTTCTGAAGAAGAACTTAAGACAGCTTTAAGAAAAGCTACTATAGAAAGAAAACTTGTTCCAATGCTTTGTGGAACAGCTTTCAAGAATAAAGGAATTCAACCATTATTAGACGCTGTAATAGACTTTTTACCTTCACCTTTAGATTTACCACCTGTAAAAGGTACAAATCCAAATACGGGAGAAGAAGTAGAAAGAAAACCATCAGATGAAGAGCCTTTCTGTGCATTAGCATTTAAGGTTATGGCAGATCCTTATGCAGGACAATTAACCTATTTCAGAGTATACTCAGGTGTTGTAAAAGCTGGACAAACAATTTTGATATCCAATAAAGGCAAAAAAGAAAGAATAGGTAGATTACTTAGAATGCATGCAAACCAGAGGGAAGAAATTACTGAGGTGTATGCAGGAGATATAGCAGCAGCTGTTGGTATTGATGCAACTACGGGAGATACACTTTGTGACGAGAAAAACCCAATTGTTCTTGAAAAGATGGAATTTCCTGAGCCTGTTATTGCTATGGCTATAGAGCCAAAAACTAAAGCAGACCAAGAAAAACTCTCTCAAGTTTTAAATAAGTTTATGAAAGAAGACCCTACATTTAAAGTTTCTGTTGATCCTGAAACAAATCAAACATTAATTCACGGAATGGGTGAGTTACACCTTGAGATTATAATAGACAGAATGAAAAGAGAACATAAGCTTGAAGTTAACGTAGGTAAACCACAAGTTGCATATAAAGAAACTATTAAGAAAAAAGCAACAGCTGAAGGTAAGTTTATAAGACAGTCAGGTGGTAGAGGTCAGTACGGTCACGTATGGATTGAGATAGAACCAAACCCTGAAAAGGAATATGAATTCGTAGATAAAATAGTTGGTGGAGTTATACCGAAAGAGTTTATTCCTGCAGTAGATGAAGGAATAAGAGAAGCTATGAATCAAGGTGTTGTAGCAGGATACCCAGTTATAAACGTTAAAGCTACACTTTTTGACGGTTCATTCCACGAAGTCGACTCTTCTGAAATAGCGTTTAAAATAGCAGGTTCTATGGCATTTAGAGACGCTATGAAAAAGGCTGATCCGGTTCTCTTAGAGCCTATAATGCATGTTGAGGTTGACACTCCTGAAGAGTATATGGGTGATGTAATGGGAGACCTCAACAGAAGAAGAGGTAGAATACTTGGAATGGAAAAGAAAGGAAGTACACAAACTATAAAAGCAGAAGTTCCTTTAGCAGAGATGTTTGGATACGCTACAGATTTAAGATCATTAACACAAGGTAGAGCTACGTTTGTTATGACATTTGAAAGATATGAAGAAGTTCCAAGACATATAGCTGAACAAATTGCAGGTCAAAGAAATAAATCTCACGATTAAAATAGGAGGTAAAGATAGATGGCAAAAGAGAAGTTTGTAAGAGGGAAAGAGCACCTAAACGTAGGAACAATAGGTCACGTAGACCACGGTAAAACAACATTAACAGCAGCTATAACATACGTACAAAGCAAGAAAGGGTTAGCAAAATTCGTAGGATATGCAGACATAGATAAAGCACCAGAAGAAAGAGAGAGAGGAATAACAATAAACATCACCCACGTAGAATACGAAACAGAAAAAAGACACTATGCCCACGTAGACTGTCCAGGACACGCAGACTACATCAAGAACATGATAACAGGTGCAGCCCAAATGGACGGAGCTATACTTGTAGTATCAGCAGCAGACGGACCAATGCCACAAACAAGAGAGCACGTACTACTTGCAAGACAAGTTAACGTACCATACATAGTAGTATTTTTAAACAAATGTGATATGGTAGATGACGAAGAATTAATAGACTTAGTAGAGATGGAAGTAAGAGAGCTTCTATCAAAATACGACTTTCCAGGAGATGAAGTACCAGTAATAAGAGGGTCAGCATTAGGAGCATTAAACGACGATCCAAAATGGTTTAAGTCAGTAGAAGACTTATTAAAGGCTATGGACGAATACATACCAACACCACCAAGAGAGACAGACAAACCATTCCTAATGGCAGTAGAGGACGTATTTACGATAACAGGAAGAGGAACAGTAGTAACAGGGAGAGTAGAGAGAGGAACGTTGAAAATAGGAGATGAAGTAGAGATAGTAGGATTATCAGAGGAGAAGAAGAAGACAGTAGTGACAGGGATAGAGATGTTTAGAAAGCAGTTAGACGAAGCGATAGCAGGGGACAACGTAGGAGTATTACTAAGAGGAATAACAAAAGATGAAGTAGAGAGAGGACAAGTATTAGCCAAACCGGGGACAATAACACCACACAAGAGATTCAAGGCACAAGTATACGTGTTAAGCAAAGAGGAAGGAGGAAGACATACACCATTCTTTTTAGGATACAGACCACAGTTTTACATCAGGACAGCAGACGTAACAGGAACAGTAGTAGGATTACCAGAAGGACAAGAGATGGTAATGCCAGGGGATAACGTAGAGTTAGAAGTAGAGTTAATGGTACCAGTAGCTATGGAAGAGCAGATGAGATTTGCGATTAGGGAAGGTGGAAGAACAGTAGGTGCTGGTGTTGTTACTAAAATCTTAGATTAATGTGAGGATAAGCGATGCAAGAAAAAATCAGAATAAAACTAAAAGCTTTTGATCATAGAGTTTTAGATCAGTCAGTGAAACAGATAGTTGATACAGTTAAAAGAGGTGGGGGACTCTTAAAGGGTCCTATCCCTCTACCAACAGAAAGAAAAGTTTGGTGTGTACACAGATCACCTCACAAGTTTGAACAATCTAGAGAACACTTCGAGATGAGAATTCACAAAAGATTAATAGAAATAGAAAATGCAACACCTCAAACCATAGAAGCTTTAATGGACATAAACCTACCAGCAGGTGTTGACGTTGAAATTAAATTAAGTTAAAAGGAGAGATGACGATGCCTAAAGGCATAATTGGTAAAAAAATAGGTATGACGAGAATTTTTGTAAATGGGAAAGCTGTTCCTGTAACTGTTGTTCAAGCTGGGCCATGTTATGTTACTTACTTAAGATCTAAAGATAAAGACGGTTACGAAGCTGTAGCCCTTGCTTTTGGAGAAAGAAAAGAAAAGAACACTCCTAAACCTTTACTTGCTATATTTAAAAAGGCAAATATTAAACCTGCAAAAGTTATAAAAGAGTTTCCTTTAAAAGAAGGAGAAACGTTAGAGTTAGGACAGGAAATAAGAGTAGAGCAAGTTTTTGAAAAAGGAGATTTAGTAGACGTAACAGGAAAATCAAAAGGTAGAGGATTTACATCTGTAATGAAAAGATGGGACTTTGCAGGTTTTCCAAAGTCACACGGTCATAGATACCATAGAGCTGTTGGTTCTATAGGTTGTAGAACAGAGCCAGGTAGAGTTTGGAAAACAAAGAGAATGGCAGGACATTACGGTAATGAAACTGTAACTGTTTTAGGATTAGAGGTTGTCGATATTATTCCTGAGAAAAACGTTATTCTATTAAAGGGATCTATACCTGGAGCTCCCAACTCAACAGTTTTCTTGAAAAATAGTGTAATTGCAGATAGAAGAAAAGGAAAATTAAAATTAGCAAAATCAAAAGCAGCTTATGCACAAACATAACTGAAAGAGGTGAATTAAATGGAATTCAACGTAGTTAACAATAAAAATGAGATAGTTGGAAAAGTAAATTTAAAAGAGGATATCTTCCAAACCCAAGTAAATCAAGGAACAGTTTGGGAAGTTATAAAATGGCATTTAGCAACAAAAAGAGCAGGAACTGCAAAAGTAAAAACAAGAGCTGAAGTGGCTGGTTCAAATAGAAAGATATATCCTCAAAAAGGAACCGGTAGAGCAAGACATGGAGATATAAAAGCCAATATCTTCGTAGGTGGTGGTGTAGCCCATGGTCCCCATCCAAGAGACTACTACTATGCACTTCCTAAAAAAGTTAGAAAGAAAGTTTTAAAAGGAGTTTTAACTTATAAGTTAAACAACAATGAACTTATTGTAGTTGAAGATTTTAACTTTGACCAGCCTAAAACTAAAAATGCCGTTGAAGTCCTAAAAAATTTTGGCTTAGAAAATTCTAAAGTTTTATTGGTTCTACCTGAGAAATTAGAAAACGTTATAAAATCATTTAGAAACATCCCTAAAGTAAAAATTTTAGTTTCTGAAGGATTAAACTCTTACGATATTTTAAACAGTGAAAAGGTCATTATATTTAAATCAGCATTAGAAAAGATTCAAGAGAGGTTAGCACAATGAGAACTCCGTATGATATTATCATAAGACCTGTTTTAACAGAGAAAGCAGTTAAAGATAATGAAAAGAATAACACTTTAACTTTTGAAGTTGCTATGGATGCTAATAAGATAGAAATAAGGAAAGCAGTGGAAGAGATATTTGGTGTAAAGGTTGAAGAAGTTAGAACTATGATAATTAAGCCTAAACCAAAAAGATTTGGATTTAGATTTTCTGGCTTTAAGAAGGCTTGGAAAAAGGCAATTGTAAAAGTTAAATCAGAAAAACCTATAAATATAGCTGAATTAGTTTGAGGTGAGATATAATGGGTGTAAGAAAATTAAAACCAGTAACTAACGGTACAAGACACGCAGTACTTTATGATTTTGCAGAAATAACAAAATCAGAACCTGAAAAATCATTAGTTGAACCTCTTAAAAAGCATGCAGGAAGAAATAACCAAGGTAGAATAACTGTAAGACACAGAGGTGGCGGCCATAAAAGACTTTACAGGATAATTGATTTTAAGAGAGACAAATGGGGAATACCTGCAAAAGTTGCAGCTATAGAGTACGACCCAAACAGAAGTGCAAGAATAGCTTTACTTCACTATTTAGATGGAGAAAAAAGATACATTATTTGGCCTGAAGGATTAAAAGTTGGTGATATTGTAATGTCAGGACCAGATGCAGAAATTAAAGTTGGAAACGCACTTCCACTTGAGAATATCCCTGTTGGTACATTAATTCATAATATAGAATTAACACCAGGGAAAGGTGGGCAACTTGTTAGAGCTGCAGGAATGTCAGCACAGATTTTAGGTAGAGAAGGGGATTATATTCAAGTAAGGCTACCTTCAGGAGAAATAAGATTGATATACAAAAAATGTATGGCAACAATTGGAGCAGTAGGGCTTGCAGAACATGAACTTGTTAAGTTAGGAAAAGCTGGAAGAGCAAGATGGCTTGGAATCAGACCTACTGTTAGAGGTACTGCAATGAACCCTGTAGATCACCCTCACGGTGGTGGTGAAGGTAGAACTTTTGGTAAACATCCTGTTTCACCTTGGGGCTTACCAACAAAAGGATACAAAACAAGAAGAGGTGCTAAATACTCTGATAAATTCATAATCAAACGTAGAGGTAAATAAAGATGGGATACAAAGGTAAGTGGAACGAAAGAAATAAAAATCCTTATGTAAATGAAAAAATACTTAAAAAGATAAGACAGATGAATGAATCTGGTGAAAGAAAAATAATAAAGGTTTGGGATAGAGCTTGTACTATCACTCAAGAAATGGTAGGTCATACCATAGCTGTTTATAATGGTCAAAAATTTATTCCTGTGTATATACAACCTGAAATGGTAGGACATAAGCTTGGAGAGTTTTCTCTTACAAGAACCTTTAGAGGCCATCCAGACAAATCAGCAAAAGCTGTTAAGAAAAAGTAAGAGGAGATGAAGATGGAGAACACAGCAAGAGCTATTTTAAGATACGCTCATTTATCACCTTACAAAGCAAGACAGGTTATAAACTTAATAAGAGGTAAAGATGTTGCCACTGCATTGGCAATACTACAAGAGATACCTAAAAAATCTGCAAGAGTTGTAGAAAAACTATTAAAAAGTGCAATATCTAACGCAGAACTAAAAGGTATGGATATAGACAATTTATACATTGCAAAAATTCACGCTGAAGAAGGTCCAATGTTAAAAAGGTATACTCCAAAAGCTCACGGAAGAGCAACGATGATAAGAAGAAGATTTTCTCATATATACATATATTTAGCTGAGAAACAGGAGGAAAAGTAAAATGGGTCAAAAAGTCCACCCTATAGGATTCAGACTTGGAATAACTCAGGATTGGAGATCGAAATGGTACGCTGATAAAAAGAAATATACAAAACTTCTCCATGAAGATTTAGCTATAAGACAGTTTATTCAAGATAGATACAAAGCAGCTGGTATAGCAGACGTTATAATAGAAAGGCTTGGTGACAAGCTAAGGGTTAAAATTTTAGCTGCAAGACCTGGAATAGTTATTGGAGCAAAAGGTACTGAAGTTGAAAAATTAAATGAAACGTTAAAAAACATATCTTCTGCAAAAGAGATCCTTATTAATGTAGATGAAGTTAAAAGACCGGAGTTAAATGCTAAACTTGTAGCTGAAGATATAGCTCTTCAACTTGAAAGAAGGGTTACCCATAGAAGGGCAATGAAAAAAGCTATAGATGCTGCAATGAAAGCTGGAGCAAAAGGTATAAAGACACAAGTTGGTGGAAGAATAGGTGGAGTAGATCTTGCAAGAAAAGAGTGGTTTATGGCTGGAAGAATGCCTCTTCAAACACTTAAAGCAGATATAGACTATGGAACAGCAAGAGCTTCTACAAAGTATGGAATACTCGGAGTCAAAGTTTGGATATACAAAGGTGATAAAGTAGAAAGTAGAGTAGAAGAAATCTTAAGTAAAGTAGAAGAAGAACTTAAAGTTTAATGCAGTAAATAAGGAGGTTTAAATATGTCTTTATTACAACCAAAGAGAGTTAAATGGAGAAAACAACAAAGAGGCAGAATGAAAGGAAAAGCCTCAAGAAGAAACCAAGTAGACTTTGGAGATTATGGTTTACAAGCTTTAGAACCTTGCTGGATGACTTCAAGACAGATTGAAGCAGCAAGGATAGCAATAGTTAGAGAAGCAAAAAAAGGTGCAAAGGTTTGGATAAGAGTATTCCCTCACAAACCTATTACTAGAAAACCAGCAGAAACTCGTATGGGTAAAGGAAAAGGTGATTTAGATCAATTCGTAGCAGTTGTTAAACCTGGACATATACTTTTTGAATTAGCTGGTGTTTCTGAAGAAGTTGCAGCTGAAGCTTTTAGAAAAGCAGGACACAAACTCCCTATAAAGACAAGAATGGTAAAAAGGCAGGAGGTTTAGTATGAAAGCTAGTGAGCTTAGAAAACTCTCTACTGAAGAGTTGAAGGAAAAAGTTTTAGAGTTAAAAAAGAAATTATTTAACTTAAGATTTCAAAACAAAATAGGTTCTTTAGCAAAGAATAGTGAAATAAAACAAACAAAAAGAGATATTGCAAGGATTTTAACAATAATAAGAGAAAGAGAATTAACTAACAAATAATTAAGAGGTGAAGTAAATGACAACTGAAACAAAGAAAAATATAAAAGAGTTTGTAGGAAAGGTTGTAAGTAATAAAATGGATAAAACGGTTGTGGTAGCTGTTGAAAGGAAGTTTCCTCACCCTTTATACGGTAAACAAGTAAAGAAAACAAAAAAATTCTACGCACACGATGAAGAAAATAAGTGCAAAGAAGGAGATATCGTAAGAATAAGAGAAACAAGACCTCTTTCTAAATTAAAAAGATGGATTGTTGTTGAGATTGTTCAATCAGCAGAATAATCCTCTTGATTTTAACTTTATAAAGTTGTATAATATTAGTTTGTCTTTCTAAAAAAGAAAAAGGAGAGCAGTTATGATACAGAGAGGAACTTATTTAAATACTGCTGACAACTCAGGAGCTAAAAAAGTTCAATGTATAGGTATACCTGGCGGTGCCAAAAAGATGCACGCAACTGTAGGAGATGTTATAACTGTTACAGTTAAATCTGCTATTCCTAACGGCACTGCTAAAAAAGGAAAAGTATATAAAGCTGTAGTAGTAAGAACGAAGAAAGAGATTGCAAGACCTGATGGAAGTTACGTAAAAGCAGATGACAATGCAGTAGTTTTATTAAACAACCAATTAGAACCAATAGGAACTCGCATATTAGGGCCTGTTTGTAGAGAGTTAAGATCAAAAGGCTTTTATAGAATTATTTCTCTTGCACCGGAGGTAATTTAATAATGATTAAGCTAAAAAAAGGAGATCCGGTAATTGTTATAGCCGGAAAAGATAAAGGCAAAATAAGCAAAATAAAACAGATAGTTAAAAAAGATGGAAAAGTAAAAGTAATAGTAGAAGGAGTTAACGTAGTAAAAAAACATGTTAAAGGAATTCAAGGTGTTAGAGAAGGTGGAATTTACGAAATAGAGAAACCTATTGATATTTCAAACGTTGCTTACTACGATGAAAACTTAAAAAAACCTGTAAAAATAGGTGTTAAGATTATAGAAGAAGGAAATAAAAAAGTTAAAGTTAGAATCAATAAAAAAACAGGGCAAATTATAGATAAAGTTTGGGAAAA
Organism: Sulfurihydrogenibium azorense Az-Fu1; assembly: GCF_000021545.1. Classification (NCBI taxonomy): domain Bacteria; kingdom Pseudomonadati; phylum Aquificota; class Aquificia; order Aquificales; family Hydrogenothermaceae; genus Sulfurihydrogenibium; species Sulfurihydrogenibium azorense. Next base: position 1,617,305 of record NC_012438.1, on the reverse strand, counting down.
AATTAAAAAAGAGGTATAGTAAATGGCTGCTGTAGTAGGATATAAACCAAGACTTCAACAAAAATACGAAGAAGAAGTTGTTAAAAAATTGATGGAAAGATTTGGGTATAAAAGCCCAATGCAAGTTCCAAGGTTAAAGAAAATAGTTATAAACATGGGTGTTGGAGAAGCAGTTGGAGATATAAAACAGTTAGATAGAGCTGTTGAGGACCTTACAGCAATAGCAGCTCAAAAACCCGTTATTACTAGAGCAAAAAAATCAGAAGCTGCATTTAAATTAAGAAAAGGAAACCCTATTGGAGCTAAAGTAACTCTTAGAAAAGATAGAATGTGGGACTTTTTGGATAAGCTTATCTCAGTCGCATTACCAAGGGTTAGAGACTTTAGAGGATTAAACCCAAAATCTTTTGATGGTAGAGGAAACTACGCTTTTGGTTTGGCAGAACAAATAGTTTTCCCAGAAATAGACTATGATAAAGTTGATAAAATCAGAGGGATGGACATTATCATTGAAACAACTGCAAAAACAGACGAAGAAGCTTTATGGCTTTTATCACTTTTAGGTTTACCTATTAGAACAGGAAGTTAGAAACAGTTAACGAAAACTAATAAAAACTTTAACTTGATAAACATAAGTGAATAAGGATAATGCAAAGCCTTTACAGTGAGCCATAGACCCAAGAGTCTGTCAACCGATGGAAGGCACAGGTGAGGGGCTTGCAGTAGGCAAGCTACAAACTATGGTAAATTGTAAAGGTAGCCCTTGCTATCCCTATTCTGGATAAGTCTCTCCAGCAGGGACTTATCACCCTTGAAGCCAATACTGGTAGAAGGGGATTGGGATAGGGTAGCAGTAGGGTTAGTTCCTGTTTCTTGGGACAGGGACTATGATGCAAGCAAAATACCGCCAGCTGGGGATAGCTTGCATCTGAATAAGGCGGAATATAAATACCCCAGTCCAGAGTGTAGCTAACTTTATACACTTTGGTTAACCAGGATAATAATGGCACGTAAATGTTTAGTTGTTAAAGCTTTTCAAAAAAAGCCTAAGTATAAAACTAGAGTTCATTCAAGATGTCCATTGTGTGGAAGGCCAAGAGGTTATATAAGACAGTTTAACATGTGCAGGATATGCTTTAGAGAGAGAGCATTAAGAGGCGAAATTCCAGGAATTAAAAAAGCAAGCTGGTAGGAGGAAATACAATGATAACAGATCCAATAGCAGATATGATTGCTAGAATTAATAATGCAATTAAAGCTAGAAAAGATGAAGTGGCAATACCAAACTCAAAAATTAAAGAAAAGATAGCTGAAATCTTAAAAAGAGAAGGTTATATAGAAGATTACGTAATATCTGAAGAAGATAAAAAAGGAAATCAAGCAACTTTAATAATAAAATTAAAATATCTTGGAAGAAGAAATACAAAACCTGCTATAACAAAAATAGAAAGAGTTTCAAAGCCAGGGCGTAGAAAATATGTTCCTATAGATGAATTGCCTTACGTTCAAAAAGGTTTAGGTATTGCTATTTTAACAACAAACAAAGGCATAGTAACAGATGCAGAAGCTAGAAAGTTAAGAGTTGGTGGTGAAGTTATTTGTTACGTTTGGTAAAAATAAAAGGAGGCTACTATAATGTCAAGGATTGGTAAAAAACCAATAAGCATACCAAAAAATGTTGAAGTTAAAGTCGAAAGTGATAACACTGTTATAGTAAAAGGTCCTAAAGGAATGTTGTCTTATAAATTTCATCCTAACATGAAAATAAAAGTTGAAGATGGACAAATAATAGTTGAAAGACCTAACGACGAATCCTTTAATAGAGCTTTACACGGTACTACAAGAGCATTATTGAATAACATGGTTAAAGGAGTGACTGAAGGTTTTACTGAAGAATTGGAAATCGTTGGTATAGGTTATAGAGGTGCTGTTAAAGGAAAGACTCTTGAACTTACCTTAGGATACTCACATCCTGTTATTTACGAAATTCCTGAAGGAATTCAAATTACTATGGAAGGAACGAACATAATAAAAGTATCTGGAATTGACAAGCAAAAAGTAGGTCAAGTTGCTGCAAAAATAAGATCTTTTAGAGAGCCAGATCCTTATAAAGGAAAAGGTATAAGATACAAAGGAGAAGTAATTAAATTAAAAGCTGGAAAAACTGTTGGTAAAAAATAATTAAGGAGTTAAAAAAATGGCAGTGAAAAGTAGATCTGAAGCTAGAATAATAAGACATAAAAGAATAAGAAAAAAAATCTTTGGAACAGCGGAAAGACCAAGGCTTGCATTTTATAGAAGTTTAAACGCAATATACGCTCAAATCATAGATGATGAGAAGGGGCATACTCTTGTATCAGCATCTACTATAGATAAAGATTATGTAGAAAGATTTGGTAAAAGAGGTGGAAAATCAATAGAGGATGCAAAACAGCTTGGAAAATTTATTGCTGAAAAAGCGTTATCAAAAGGAATAAAAGATGTAGTTTTTGATAGAGGTGGTTTTCTTTATCACGGAAAAGTTAAAGCTTTTGCAGACGCTGCCAGAGAAGGCGGATTAAACTTTTAATAAGGAGAAAGGTAATGGGAGTAAAGAATATTGAAAGATTAATAGAACAAAGAATTAAAGAAAATCCTATCAATCCAGATCTACTACAATTAGAAGAAAAAGTTGTAGAAATTAGAAGAACTACACGTGTTATGGAAGGTGGAAGGAGATTTTCATTTAGTACATTAGCTATAGTTGGTGATAAAAACGGACATGTAGGCTTTGGTCATGGTAAAGCTAGAGAAGTTCCACCTTCAATAGCAAAAGCAATAGCAGATGCAAAGAAAAGATTAATAAAAGTCCCTCTTATAGAGGGAACTATTCCCCACGATGTAATAGGTGAGTATGATTCTGCTGTAGTTCTTTTAAAACCTGCCAGAAGAGGTACTGGTGTTGTTGCTGGAGGACCTATGAGACCAGTACTAGAACTGTTAGGAGTAACAGACATCCTTACTAAGATAATAGGTAGAACAACAAACCCAAACGCTGTTGTAAGAGCTACTTTTGATGCACTTTTAAAAATAAAGAGTCCAGAAGAGGTTGCTAAAATTAGGTCTATAGATGAAGAGGTTTTATTGAAAAATTACAAACTATATGCTGGAGGTGTACCAGTAAGATGAAAATAAAAGTAAAGTTGGTAAGAGGCTTGGCTGGTAAAACAGAAAAGCAAAAGTTAGCCTTAAAATCCTTAGGATTAAAAAAGATAAACGATGAAAGAATTTTAGATAAAAATCCTATGGTTTGTGGAAACTTGGAAATTGTAAAACACTTAGTTAAAGTGGAGGAGTTACAGTAATGAAACTACATGAATTAAAACCTAATAAAGGAGCTACCCATAAAAAGAAGATAGTAGGTAGAGGTATAGGATCAGGTCACGGTAAAACATCTACTAGAGGACATAAGGGACAAAAGTCAAGATCTGGAGATTCTAAACTTCCTGCAAGATTTGAAGGTGGACAAACACCTTTCATAATGAGAATACCAAAAAGAGGTTTTAGAAACCCAAATAAAGTGGAATATGAAATTGTAAACTTAAAAGATCTGGAAAAGAAGTTTAACGAAAATGAAGAAGTCAATCCTCAAACTTTGGTAGAAAAAGGTTTGGTAAGAAAAGGAAGTTGTGTAAAGATATTAGGCGATGGTGAGTTGACTAAAAAGTTAACTGTAAAAGCTCACGCATTTTCTTCTTCAGCTGAGGAAAAAATAAAATCTGTTGGTGGAATTGTAGAAAAAATTTCTTAATTGAGGTAATTTTTGATAGAAAAAATAATAAATATTTTAGAAATAAAAGAACTAAGAAGTAGAATTGCATTTACATTAATAATATTAGCTGTTTACAGGCTCGGAACACATATCCCAGTTCCGGGTGTTAACTCTGAAATGCTTATGCACTATTTTAACTCAGCCGGGGGAGCTCTGTTTAATATTTATAACCTTTTTTCTGGTGGAGCTTTAGGTAGATTTTCCGTATTTGCTTTAGGCGTAATGCCCTACATCTCAGCATCCATAATTATGCAACTTCTAACTGCCGTTATTCCAACATTGGAAAGGCTTCAAAAAGAAGAAGGTGATTACGGAAGATGGAAAATATCCCAGTACACAAGGTACTTAACTATTGCGATTGCATCTTTTCAATCGTTAGGTCTATCAATTTGGTTAACTACATTAAAAACTGAATCAGGAGCATCGTTAATATCTTTATCTCCGTTTACTTTTGTAATCCTTACGACTGTTATTGTTACGACAGGAACAGTACTACTAATGTGGCTTGGTGAAAAAATAACAGAGTTTGGGATAGGAAACGGAATATCTATGATTATCTTGTCAGGTATAGTTGCAGGTATAGTTCCAGCAATTTTAAGAACATATGAATTGGTAAAAGTCGGGGTGATCTCAATACTATTGCTTACCGTTGCTTTAGTTATCATAGTTGCAGTGATAGCAGGAATCGTATATATACAAGAAGCTGAAAGAAGGATACCGATACAGTACGCAAGAAGAAACATTATGATAAGTCAATCTGCAAGTTATCTACCATTTAAGTTAAACCCATCTGGAGTAATTCCTATAATATTTGCAGTAGCTATTTTAATGTTCCCTGCAACGATAGCACAGTTTTTCGCAAATAAAAGTGAAATTGCAAGAATGATTGTTGATTATCTATCACCACAAAGTTATGTTTACTTTGGATTGTATGTAGCTTTAATAATTTTCTTTGCCTACTTTTACACTGCTATCCTTATAAATCCAGTTGATATAGCGGATAATCTTAGAAGAAGTGGAGCTTTTATCCCCGGAGTTAGATCTGGCTCTCAGACAGTTGAATATATAAACTATATCCTAACTAGGTTAGTTTTTGCAGGTTCAATATTCTTGGCTTTAATAGCTATACTTCCTATGTTACTAATCAAATGGTTAAATGTTCCTTTTTACTTTGGAGGAACTTCAGCTCTAATTGTAGTAGTTGTTGCCTTAGATACTATTCATCAGATAGAAGCATACCTAGCGATGAAAAAGTATGAAGGATTTTTAAGGAGGTTTTAAACAGTTAACAAAAACTGTATAATAGTAATTATTATGAAACCAAAACTCTTAACTATAAAAAACTTAAAAGGTGTTTATGAGAAAGTAAAATGATAACACTACACTGTAAACTAACTTTTGAAAACGAAAAAGACAAACAAACGTTGATAAACCTAATGAGAAAATTCTCTTCTTGCTTTAAATACTCATACAACAGACTACTTGAAGGACACTCAAGAAAAGACCTTAAAAAAGATTTACAAAAAATGTTTAACATAAACTCAAGATACGTAGACGATGCAATATTCAAAGCAAAGTGGCTAATAAACAGCTGTATAGAAAGAGAACAAAATCCTAAAAAAGTTATATTTGGAGGTAAAAGACTATTTCAACTCCTTAAAAACAAACACATAAACGGAAAAGATAGAGAAAAACTAAAACAAAAATGGCAAGATAGAAGAAAACACTGCCTATACTCAAGAGGAGATAAATCTAAAAAAGGAAACCTAAATACAAGAATAGAATTTGAGAAAGATAAAATAATATTAAGAATAAACACAGGAGAAAGAAACTGGATAAAAGCAAACATAAAAAGAGCAGTAAACAGACAAAACGATAAATGGACTAACTTCATAGCAGACCTAATACAAGCAAACCAAACAAACCAGTATTTCCCATACTCAGTAGAGATAAGAAAGATAAACAACGATTTCTACGCATTTATAAACTACGAAGAAATAAAGACAGAAGAACCAATAATAACAAAAGACAACGGAGTAATAGGGATAGACATAAACGCAAATCCATTTCACATAGCAATGGCTTTTGTAAAGAAAGATGGCAATTTAGAAAATATAGAGAAATTATATTTACACAATCTTTTAAACAAGACAAAAAACCAAAGAGAATACATATCTTGGCAAATAGCACACCAAATAACAGACATTGCTAAAGAAAAGAATAAGGCAATAGCAATAGAAAACTTAAAAGACATACCAAAAGGTAGTAAAGGAGATGGGAGTAAGAAACTGAGAAAAATAAAACAACAATGGATATACAAAGGCTTGTTAGACAAGATAAAAATACTTGCCAAAAGAAAGAGAATACAAGTAATACAAGTAAATCCAGCATACACATCTATTGTAGGGTCATTAAAGTATGCACCACAGTATAGTTTAGACAAAGATATAGCAGGAGCATTTGTAATAGGAAGAAAAGCATTAGGATTTAAAGAAAAACTACCTAAGAATTACGAAAAACTAATAACAGACAGAGAGTATTTAAACTTTGCACAAGATAGACTACAAGAAGAAAAACAAAAAACACAAGAGAAGTTAAAAACAGAAAACAATCAGTATAAAAGAAAACCAATAATAAAAAATATAAACGATTTAAGTAAACAGATAAGGATAATCCAAAGCCTTTACAGTGAGCCACAGACCCAAGATACTGTCAACCTAAGGAAGGAACAGATGAGGGGCTTGTATTGGACAAGCTATAAACTGTGGCAAGTTGTAAAGGTAGCCCTTACTATCCCTATTCTGGGTAAGTCTCTCAGCAGGGACTTATCACCCTTAAAGCCAATACTGGTAGAAGGGGATTGGGATAGGGTAGTAAATAAATCGTGTTTCAAAACCAAAGAGGCAATAGAAGATTTGAAACACGATTTAGGGATAGTTCCTACTTCTTGGGGTAGGGGCTATGATGCAAGCGAAATACCGCCAGCTGGGGATAGCTTGCATCTGAATAAGGCGGAATACAAATACCCCAGCCCAGAGTGTATGAATCTATAATACACTTTGGTTTACCAGGTAGGATTGAAAACGATTATATTCTTAGGACCACCAGGAGCTGGAAAAGGAACTCAATCTCAACTATTAAAGGAAAGAGATAACTTTGTTCAAATATCAACGGGAGACTTGCTACGGGAAGCGGTTAAAAGTCAAACGTCTTTAGGTATAAAAGCAAAACAGTTTATGGATGAAGGAAAGTTAGTTCCTGACGATTTAATAATAGATTTAATTTCAGAAAAACTCGAAGAGTTTAAAGATAAGAATATTATTTTTGATGGTTTTCCAAGAACAGTACCTCAAGCAGAAGCTTTAAAAACTTTATTAGATAAAAAAGATAGAAAAATTGACGCTGTTATTTTATTTGAAATAGACGATGAAGAAGTTGTAAAGAGGCTGTCAGGAAGAAGGATTTGTCCAAATTGTGGTGCAGTTTATCATATAATATTTAATCCACCTAAAAATGATAACCTTTGTGATAAATGCGGTACACCTTTAATTCAAAGAGATGATGATAAAGAAGAAGTTATAAGAAAAAGACTATCAGTTTACCATTCTCAAACAGCCCCTCTTATTGATTACTATAAAGATATACTTTTAAAAATAGACGCTACAAAACCACCAGAAGAAGTTTACAAAACTATAAAAAGTGTGTTATAATTAATATTTACCTATGATTGAGCTTAAATCTAAAGAAGATATTGAAAAGTTAAAGATAGCAAATAGGCACGTTATTGAGATTTTGTATTTGTTAAAAGAATACGTTAAGCCGGGTGTGTCTGCATACGAACTGGATCAGATGGCCTATGAAGAATGTAAGAAAAGAGGTGTTAAACCGGCTTTTTTAGGATTATATGGGTTTCCAGCTTCTTTATGTGTTTCAATAAACGAGGAAGTTGTACACGGAATTCCTAAGAAGGAGAAAGTTATAAAAGAAGGTGATATAGTAAGTTTAGATTTTGGAGTTGAATACGAAGGTTGGTTTGGAGACGCAGCTATTACGGTAGCCGTTGGAGAAGTAAGTGATAGGAAAAAAAGGCTTATAGAAGGTGTAGAAAAATCTTTAGAAGAAGCTATTAAGCTTTGTTATCCCGGTAGAAATTTGAAAGAGGTAGCTTACGTTATACAAAAGACTTTATTAGATTACAAACTTACACCGGTTTGTACTTATGGTGGACACGGAATAGGCAGAAAACCTCACGAACCACCACATGTTACAAACTGTGTTGAAAACGCAGAAAATGTAGTGCTAAAGGAAGGAATGGTGTTAGCTATAGAACCTATGGCATACTTAGGAAAAGGTAAAATAAGAGTTTTAAAAGATGGTTGGACGGTTGTAACTACAGATAAAAGTCATGCTGCACACTTTGAACATAGTGTTGCAGTTACGGAAAATGGTCCTATAGTTTTATCAAAATTAGATTAAGGTAGAGAAAGATGGCAAAAAAGAAAGACGAACCACAAAAAGAAAAAGGTATAGTTTTAGAGGGAACTGTTTTAGAAGCTCTACCTAACGCTATGTTTAAAGTTCAGCTTGAAACAGGGCATGAAGTTTTAGCTCATGTGTCTGGAAAAATGAGAATGCACTTTATAAAAATACTGCCTGGAGATAAGGTTAAGGTTGAGTTATCTCCTTACGATTTATCAAGAGGAAGAATTATTTTTAGAGTTTAATTAGGAGGAAAAAGAATGAAAGTAAGAGCCTCAGTAAAACCAAGATGTGAGAAGTGTAGAATAATAAGAAGAAACGGAAGAGTAATGGTAATATGTGAGAATCCGAAACATAAACAAAAACAAGGCTAAAAAGAGGTATAAAACGGTTAGCAAAAACTATTAAAAACTTTATAAGAATATTTTACGGAACAAAAGTTATTAAATAATAAAAACTTTAACTTGGTAAATGTAAGTGAATAAGGATAATACAAAGCCTTTACAGTGAGCCATAGACCCAAGAGCCTGTCAACCGATGGAAGGCACAGGTGAAGGGCTTGCGTTATGCAAGCTAGAAACTATGGCAAATTGTAAAGGTAGCCCTTGCTATACCTATTCTGGATAAGTCTATTAGCAGGGACTTATCACCCTTGAAGCCAATACTGGTAGATAGGGATTGGGATAGGGTAGCAGTAGGGTTAGTTCCTGTTTCTTGGGACAGGGACTATGATGCAAGCAAAATACCGCCTGCTGGGGATTGCTTGCATCTGAAAAAGGCGGAATAGAAATACCCCAGTCCAGAGTGTAGCTAACTTTATACACTTTGGTTAACCAGGCTGTAAAATATGGCACGTATTGCAGGTGTAGACTTACCCGATAGAAAAAGATTGGAGATAGCTCTTACCTACATCTATGGTATAGGTAAGACTAGAGCAAAAGAGATATTGGAAAAAACAGGAATAGACGGAATGAAGAGAGTTGGAGAGTTAACTCCAGAAGAGCTTAATACAATAAGAAAGTTTATTGAGCAAAATTATAAAGTGGAAGGTGACCTCAGAAGAGAAGTTGCTGTTGCTATCAAAAGATTGGTTGATATGGGTTGTTACAGAGGTGTAAGACATAGACTTGGTCTTCCAGTGAGAGGTCAAAGAACAAAAACAAATGCAAAAACGAGAAGAGGAAAAAGAAAAAAGTAATTTAAATAAGAATGAGGTGTAAAAAATGGCAAAAAAAAGAAAATCTACTACTAAAAAAGTAAAAAGGACAGTAACTTCAGGAATAGCCCATATACAATCAACATTCAATAATACTATAGTTACTATAACTGACAAAGAAGGAAACACCCTTTCATGGGCATCTGGAGGAACAGTAGGATTTAAAGGAACAAGAAAAAATACTCCTTACGCAGCACAACTTGCTGCTCAAAAAGCTGCTAAAAAAGCTATGGATGAGTATGGATTGAAAGAGGTTGAAGTTTGGGTAAAAGGACCTGGAGCTGGTAGAGAACCAGCAATAAGAACATTAGCAGCTTCAGGTTTAACTATTACAGCTATAAGAGATGTTACACCTATACCTCATAACGGTTGTCGTCCACCAAGTAAAAGGAGGGTTTAACAGATGGGTAGATATATAGGACCTTTAACAAAAGTAAGTAGGAGATTAGGCGTATTTATAGGTGGTGATTTAGAGTCTTTTCAAAAGAGAAATTTTCCACCGGGACAACACGGAAGAACTCAAGGTAGAAAAAAACTATCCGATTATGGAGTTAGATTACAAGAAAAACAAAAGTTAAAGTTCTTATATGGCGGTTTAAGAGAGAGTCAATTCAGAAGATACTTCGAAGAAGCATCTAAAAAAGCAGGTAACACAGGTGTAGTTTTACTACAGTTACTAGAAAGAAGATTAGATAATGTGGTATACAGATTAGGTTTTGCAAAAACAAGACAGCAGGCAAGGCAGCTTGTAAAACATGGCCATTTTACAGTAAACGGTAAAAAAGTTGATATACCATCATACAGGGTAGATGCAGGTGATATTATAGAAGTTAGAGAAAAAAGTAAAAAGTTGGCTATTTTCAAAGAAAATTTAGAAAATAGAGATCCAAGATCTATACCAAAGTGGCTCGAATTAGACAAAGAAAATATGAGAGGAAAGGTTGTCGAAATCCCAGAAGAGATAGAGTTAGAAATCCCTGTAAATGTTCAGTATATAATTGAGTTCTACTCTATGTAATAAAACCTCAAGTGCTCCAAAACCGCCTGCCGGGGCAAGGAGCACTTTTATTTAAAGGCGGTAATAAATACCCCGGTACCGGAAAAAATCCGGTAAGGAGTGGTAAAGATGCCATCTTTGTTAGATTTTGTAATGCCTTCAAAAATATATTGGGATGAGTCAACAAAAACAGAAAATTTTGGTAAGTTATACGTAGAGCCTTTAGAGAGAGGGTATGGTATAACACTTGGTAATGCTTTGAGAAGAGTTTTACTTTCATCGTTACCAAGTGGTGCTATTACAGCTGTTAAAATAGTAGGAGTGCCTCACGAGTTTACAACAGTAAAAGGTGTAATAGAAGATGTAAGTGAAATTATCTTAAATTTAAAACAAATTAGGTTAAAGATAGATGAAAATATAGAAAGAGATTTTGCTATATTAGAAGTTGAAGGCCCTGGTAAAGTTTTTGCAAAAGACATTAAAGCTCCACCAGGAATAGAGATTGTAAATCCTGATGAGTACATATGTACTCTTTCTGAAAATGTAAAACTTCAAATGGAATTTAGAATAGAAAGAGGAAGAGGGTATAAAACAGTAGAGGAATTAGAAGATATAAATGAGATTGGTTGGATATTAATAGACACGTCTTTTTCTCCAATAAAAAGATGTACTTTCTTTGTAGAACCTGTTAGAGTTGGAGATAAAACAGATTATGACAGGCTTATACTTGAGATTGAAACAGATGGAACTATTACTCCAGATGAAGCTCTCGAAAAGTCTGCAAACATACTAATAGAACACTTTACACTCCTTCAAAAGCCTACAGTAAGGAAGGCACAGGTTATTAAGAAAACTGTTGCACCAAAAACAGAAGAGTTAAAAATAGAAGAAGACAAGTTGTCCTTAGCAATTGATGAGCTTGAAATATCTTCAAGAGCTATAAACACATTAAGAAAACTAGGAATAAACACAATTGGAGATTTAGTAAAACTATCGGAAGATGATTTAAAAGAAGCTAAAAGTATTGGAAGAAAATCTTTAAAAGAGATAAAAGATGCGTTGGCAGATATGGGTTTAGAGCTTGCACCATCTAAATCAACAACAGAGTAATTAAAGGAGGAATAAAAGATGCGTCATAGAGTTAAAACTAAAAGTTTTCACAGAAGAAAAGAACAGAGGGAAGCTCTGTTTATAAATTTAGCAAAAGCCCTTATATTAAACGGTAGAATAACAACCACTTTACCAAAGGCAAAGGCTTTAAGGTCTTTTGTTGAAAAGTTAGTAACTTTAGCAAAAGAAGATTCTATACACGCAAAAAGATTGCTTTCTCAAAGGTTAAAAGACCAAAAAGTTGCAAGAAAGTTATACAGTGAAATAGCACCGTTATTTAAAGAAAGAAACGGTGGATACACGAGAATATACAAGTTAGAAAAAAGAAGAATAGGTGATGGTGGCGAGCAAGCTATTATAGAATTTGTAGAATATCCTGAACAAGGATAATGTTTATCCTATCAAACTTCCTTTTGGCAGTGTCCTACACTTTGGACATTGCCCTTGAAATCTATAAATGGATAGTTATAATCTCGGCGTTAGTATCTTTCGTTAATCCAGACCCTTACAACCCGGTAATCAAGTTTTTAAGAGCTTCTACAGAACCTGTTTATAGATTTATTAGAAGATACATTCCTACCGTTGTTTACAACGTAGATTTTGCCCCTTTTATTGTTATCCTAATAATAATATTTCTTCAAAAGTTCTTAGTCCCAACTTTACAACAACTTGCATACCGTCTAAGTTAATCTTATATTTTTTTTCTATGATTGACTTGAAATCCAGTTTAGCTTTAGAGAGGTTTTTACTTTCAAAACCTATCGGTAAAGATATTCCTCTTACTGTAGGGGAGACTGTAAAAGCAAAAGTTGTTGATATTTTGTCGTCAGGAGCTGTAGTTTTAAGTTTAAAGGATAGTTATCTTACGGTCAACTCCAAAGTAAACCTTGAAAAAGGTCATGAACTGCTTTTAAAAGTTCTTCCACCAAAAGATAATAAATTACAGCTTGAGTTAATCTCTTTAAACGGAAAGCCTTTAAAAACCCCTGAAGTTAAAATTGATGCTTTTTATTCTGATTTAATAGAAAACTTTGAAACACTTAAAAATCTACCTGAAGAGCTTAAAACCCAAATAGTGAAAAACTTGTTAGAAAGTTCTCAAATCTCTATTGAAAACTCAAAATTTGATAAAACGCCAGAGATAAACACAGCTTTCGTAAAAAATTCCATAGAAAACTCAGGGACATTTTACGAAAACAAGGTTTATAACTTTTTTAAGGTTATAACTGATTTACAAGAAAACATAAAAGAAGAATCCTTAAAATCAATTTTAAAAGACTTAAACACTCAAAACTACAAGGAAAAGATAAATGAGTTAAAAGAGAAAATAGAAGATAACGCTACTTTACACAAATTACAGCAGTTAGAAAATGTTATAGACTCTATAAAAGAAGACTTAAAGTTTACAACCCAAGACCCTAAAACGTTAGAAGCTGTAAAAAATCTTCAGATTGCATCATTTCTTGGTAATGCTGTTTACGGTATTTTTAACTTTAACTTACCAAATGTAAAATTTGGATACTTTGAGATAAAAAAGTCTAAAGTCAACGATGAAGATGTCTTTTACTTTAAAGGGAGTCTTGACTTTGATGATGGAAAAGTTGATTTTTTAGTGGCAAGGTTTAAAGATGGCTACTTTATCTCAATAAGACCAGAGAATGAGGAATTAAAAGAAAAATTAAAAATTTATAAAAACGATCTTTTTAAATCTTTAAATCAGCAAGGAGTAAAGGTAGTTAGTTTCGATGTCTACTGAGGATAAAAAAGCAGTAGCTTTAAAGTATGAGAGATATAAAGATACAGCTCCAAAAGTTGTTGCAAAAGGAAAAGGAGAAATTGCACAAAAGATAATAGAAGTTGCAAGGCAGTATGGGGTTTATATAAAAGAGGATAAAGATTTAGTAGAGGTCTTGTCTGGTTTAGATTTGTATCAGGAGATACCAGAAGACCTCTACAAAGTAGTAGCAGAATTGCTGGCTTTTATTTACAAAACTAAACAGAAACGTTAAACTCTCTTAGAGCTTCATTTAAGGAAGTCTTTTTATCTGTTGACTCTTTTCTCTTTCCAATTATTAATGCACACTGAACTCCGTACTCTCCAGCTGGAAATTTTTTAGTTATAGTACCCGGGACAACTACACTTCTTGCAGGGACTCTACCTCTATACTCTATAGGTTCATCTCCAGATACGTCTATTATCCTTGTAGATGCAGTTATAACAACGTTTGCACCTAAGACTGCCTCCTCTTCTACTATTACACCTTCAACGATGATACATCTTGAACCTATAAAACAGTTGTCTTCTATAATAACAGGTCTTGCAGAAGGAGGCTCTAAAACTCCACCAAGTCCTACACCACCTGACAAGTGAACATTTTTACCAACTTGAGCGCAAGACCCAACAGTAGCCCACGTATCAACCATAGTTCCGCTTCCAACGTACGCACCTATATTTACATAAGAAGGCATAAGTATGGCTCCCGGCTCTATATAACTTCCATACCTTGCAGTAGCCGGAGGAACAACTCTAACTCCCCTTTCTTTCCAGTTTTTCTTTAAAGGTATCTTATCATAATATTCAAAAGGTCCAACTTCCATAACCTGCATATCTTGGATAGGAAAGTAAAGGAGTATAGCCTGCTTTACCCACTCGTTTACAATCCACTCACCGTTTACCTTTTCAGCAACCCTTATCTTCCCTTTATCAAGAAGGTCTATAGTCTCCCTTACAGCTTCTTTATACTTGTTATCTTTTAATAAATCTCTATTATCCCAAGCTTCAACTATAAGTTTTTTTAGTTCTTCCAAGGTTTTCCTCCTGAAAATTTTTGATAAATTATATCAAAATTTAAGTTATAATTATAAACAAAACATTAAGAGGTGTGGAAGTTGGAAAGTTTATTAAAGATATATCTAAATCCAAAAGAAAATTTGAAACAAATTAAAGAAAAGCCACTGTCTTACAGTAGTTTAATCCTACTATTAATACCTTTCTCTCTTTTTCCTGTTATAGGTTATTTAATAGGTTTTACGGTTTTAAGGTCTAATTACATATCTTCCATAAATCAATTTATAGACCTGTTAAAAGCTGACCCAAAAGCAGACCCTTCCACTATTGAGTACATGAATAAAATTTTAAATATGCTACAATCTTCTGATTACTCAAAGATGTTTATATTTTTAGGGATAGTGTGGTTATTTGAGATTTTTAAGCCGGTCTTTTTATCCGCATTAGTTTTTTTCTTTGGTAAATCTTTTGGAGGAGAAGAGGATCCTTTGAAGGTTTTTAACCTTGTAGGTGTATCTATCATTCCAGTTTGGGTTGCCGGGTTAAGTTATATGGTAAACTCTCCTGTTAACGCTTTTTTAATGTTTTTATCAAGTTTTTATATGTTCTATCTTATATTTATTGGTTCAGAGAAGGTTTTAAATGTACCTTCTGAAAACTCAAAGAATTTCCAGTTTATAATCGTGATAGTTATCTTTTACGTGATTTTAAGTGGAATAATAGGTATGCTCCAAACTAACTTAATCAAGAGTCTGCTTTAGATGTTAAAGGACTATAAAATAATCATTATTTTTTCTGTTTCTTTCGGAATTTTATACGTTGTACGTGTTTTAATAATTGAATTTCTTAAGAAATTAGCTAAAAAGACTACAACAAAGTTAGATGATGTTATTTATAAAGCAATCAAACTACCATCTCTACTTTGGATAGTTATAATATCAGTACATGTAACGTTGACCTTTTTAGATATTCCAGAGAAACATTACCATCTCTTAACAAAAATGATAAATACTTTACTTATTTTATCAATAACAATATTTTTAGCACATTTATCTACAAAAGCATTAAAAGTTTATCTAGAAGAAAAGAGCTTACCTACAGCCGGAGCTTCCTTAATATTTATCTTGATAAATACCATTATATATACTGTAGGTGTTTTAATTATTCTGTCTAATTTAAACATATCTATAACTCCTATAATAACTACATTGGGAGTTGGTGGTTTGGCTGTAGGTTTGGCTTTGAAGGACACTCTCTCAAACATATTTTCAGGTTTGTACATTCTCCTTGAAAAAAGAATAAATATAGGGGATTTAATAGAACTTGAAAACGGGAGAAGAGGTTATGTAGTAAACATAAACTGGAGAACAACTACTTTAAAAACTTTAACAAACGATACAGTAATAATCCCAAATGAGAAGCTGGCTCAAAGTATAGTCCTAAACTACGCAAAACCTGTAAATATAACAAAGATATCTATTGAAATTCCAGTTTCTTACAACACAGACATAGATAAATTAGAAAAAGTTGTGTTAGATGAAGTTGAAAAGTATTCAAAAGAGGATGATAGATTACTTTTAGACCCTAAACCAGCCTTTAGGTTTATTCCCGGTTTTGGAGACAGCTCCCTAAACTTTACTTTGTATGTATCTGTTTCTGACTATGAAAGTGGTTTTGCAGTCCAAAGTGAGCTTAGAAAGAGGATATTTAAAAGGTTAAAAGCTGAAAATATAGAAATACCTTATCCACAACTTGATGTTCATCTAAAGAGGCAGTAAAAATGAAAGTAATAGGACTTACAGGTGGTATTGCTACAGGTAAATCTACAGCTGAGAAGATACTACAGGACCTTGGATGTTTTGTTATAGATGCTGATAAGGTCGTTCACTCTCTCTACGAAGATAAAAAGGTTTTAGAAGAGGTGAAAAATCACTTTCCTGAGGCTTTTGAAGAAGATAAGTTAGATAAAAAGAAGCTGGCTAACATAATATTTAGTAATCCTGAAAAAAGGAAAATCCTTGAAAGTATAATACATCCAAAGGTAGATCAAAGGATAAAAGAATGGTTAAAAGAAGTTAAAGAAAAAAATCCAGATGCTATAGCTATAGTGTCTGTTCCTTTGATGATTGAAACTGGTAGTTATAAAAATTATGAAAAAGTAATCCTTATATACGCTCCAAAGGAACTCCAACTTGAAAGATTACTGAAAAAAGGCTTTACTAAAGAAGAAGCTCTAAGTAGAATAAACGCTCAGATGGATATAGAAGAAAAGAAAGAGTACGCAACTTACATTGTAGAAAACACAGGGTCGATAGAAGAATTTAAAAAAAAGTTAGAAGACCTGTATAAAAAACTGCTTAAAGATTGTTAAGGAGGTGTAATGAAGGCGGTTTTCTTAGACAGAGACGGAGTTATTAATGTAGATAAAGGCTATGTCCATAAAATTGAAGATTTTGAGTTTTATCCTAACGTTTTTGAAGCTTTAAAAAAACTCCAAGATAATGGCTTTAAGCTTTTTATTGTAACAAATCAATCTGGAATAGCTGTTGGTTATTACACAGAAGAAGACTTTTTAAAACTCACAGACTACATGCTTAAAGAGTTTGAAAAACATGGAATAAAAATAGAAAAAGTTTACTACTGTCCGCACCATGAAAACGGTACTGTTGAAAAGTACTCTATTAAATGTGATTGTAGAAAGCCAGAAAGTGGTATGATAAGACAAGCTATAAAAGAGTTTAGTGTTGACCCTTCTAAATCATTTTTAATAGGAGATAAGGAAAACGATATTTTAGCAGCTCACAAAGAAGGAATAAAGGCTGCATTGGTAAAAACTGGACAAGGTTTAAAGTATATAGAAAACACTACAGCTGATTTTATAGGAGAAGATATTTTAGATGTGGTAGAGAACTTTATATTAAAACATTAGAAAGCGGAGAGGGCGGGATTCGAACCCGCGGTGCAGGTTTTACCCCGCACAACTTCTTAGCAGGAAGCCGCTTTCGACCACTCAGCCACCTCTCCATGAGAGAGAATATATTATATTACTACATTAGAGAATTTGCAAGATAAAAAATACCTTTCATTGGAAGTTTAGGCTCAAAAATAAATTTTCTTTTCAAGTTTATTGCTATGATATCAGCATTTCCTCCAGTTAGTACAATATTAAACTTTTCTTTATAACTTTCTTCAACCTTTTTAATTATTCCTTCTACCAAGGAAAGATAACCGTAGTATATTCCAGATTGTATACTTTTTACTGTGTTTTTACCTACTATATAATCTGGCTTTTCTAAGCTAACTTTGGGAAGTTTTGCTGTTTTTGAGAACAGACATTTTAAAGATGTCTCCATCCCAGGAAATATTAATCCGCCTTCATACTCACCTTTTTTACTTACTACATCAAAGGTGATGGCCGTACCAAAATCTATACAGAGTATGGGAGGTTTTGTAATGTGAAAAGATGCATAACTGTTTAACAGTCTATCTACACCTACTTGGGATGGGTCATCGTAGTTTACCTTTATTGGGATATTTAAATCTCTGCCAATAAATAAAGGGCTTTTGTTAAAATATTTAAGTATAGCAACCCTGATTTTTGTCTCTATATGAGGTACTACAGATGATATGAGTATGTTTTTTATACTTTTTAAATCAACTGAAAAGTATTTAATGAAAAAATCTACATTTAAAATCCAGTCATCAGGGGTTTTATCTAAGTCTGTGGAAAACTTCATACTGTGTATTTCATCTAAGCTTTCAATAAGTCCAAATTCTACTGTCGTATTACCTATATCAATTCCTAGTATCAACTTTCTGCTTTACCTTTAAAAACTAAATTTTTATATTTGAAAAAGTAATCTACTATAGATTTATACAGAACTTTTGCTAAGTTGTCTAAAAACTTATCATTTGCTAAGAGTTTTGCATCTTTTTCATTTGTTATAAAAGCAGTCTCTACTAACACTGCCGGGATGGAAGGAGTTTTTAAAACTGCAAAGTTAGCTGATTCTATTCTTTTAAACTCTGTATCAGGTAGTAGGTTTTTAGCGTTTACTTCAATAAATTTTGCAAAGTTTAAACCTTCTGTCATCGTATGGCTAATAGCCATATCCGCAACTATTTTATTTACATTTGGATTTGTACTAACTTTTACTACATTTAAAACTGTTTTGTTCTCTCTTTCTTCTACCATCTTTGCAAGTTTAGAGGTAGCACCTTTTAAATTTAGTGTATATACGTAAGTTCCAGAGAGGTTAGGATTCTCAGAAGCGTTAGTATGTATACTTATAAAAAGGTCGGCCTTTTTCTCTAAAGCTATTAAAGTCCTATCGTATAAAGGTACAAAGTAATCGTCATCTCTAGTAAGATAAACTTTAAACCTGCCGTCTTTTTCAAGGTAATTCTTAAGCTTTAAAGCTACCTTTAAGTTTATATCTTTTTCTTTCAGGCCATTTGCCATAGCTCCCGGATCGTGTCCTCCATGTCCCGGGTCTATTACTATAACCTTCTTTTTACCAGAAAAGTTTTTAGGAACTTCTATTTCAAAAGATGATAGTGATGTATTTTTCGTTTGATTTTCTAAATTTTTTAAGATTGTATCAAGTACATCAGCTTGATAATCTTTTTTTTCCGTTTTTTGAATCTGATTTTTTACTGTAGATACTTTCATTATATCAATAACAAACCTGTCGGGATTTGATAGAGAAAAATATTTATAAGACAAACCTTCTTGAAGTGTAATGTAAATTAAAGAAGAGTTTTTCTCTTCGTTTGTATAGATTTCAATTTCTTTTATTGACGAGTTGTTTAATTTAAAATTTGAATTTTTATACTTTTCCGAAACTTTTAGTATTAGATTATTAGACACAGTTACAATATCAGCATTTTTAACTCCATCTAAGACTATTCTTACTTTGTCTTCATACTCTCCAGTTCTGATTTCAAATCCAAAAGAAAAACTTATAATGAAGATTAACAACATTAACAAAAATCTAACCATTTTATACCCCTTTATTACTTTTCGGTAAATTTTTTTAAATGTTTAATCATGATAAAGAGGTTCGATAAAAAATGGGTTTTCTTCTTTTTTATTTTCTAAACAGTAAAAACCACCTTCTATACATAAAGAGGTAAGAAGTTTTACAGAACCTTTTAAATCCAGATTTTTAGTTATAACGAAGGTATTCTCTAAAGTCTGAATATACTCTTTAAAGTCTTCAAAGGTTTTTATGTTGTATCCTTCTTCGCCTTTTAATTTATAAGCAACCCTTGATTTTCCAATGTTTATAGCTGCTATAACGTTTCCACAAAAATGTCTGTATTTATGTATCATAACGTCTAAGGTCTTATATGTATACATTGGGATATTCAAACTGTAAGAAATTGTCTTGGCTGTAATAACTCCTACTCTAAGTCCTGTGTTAGAGCCTAAACCTATGTTAACAATTACTCCCTTTATATTTTGTTTTTCTATTTGAAGGGTTTTAAATAGATTGTCTATCTCTATTATCAGAATCTCAGAAAATGGTTTAGGTTTTAGGTAATCTACATAACCGTAAACTTTTTCTTCGTCAATAACCGCAATTCCAAAGTTATCTGAAAAAGTATCTATACTTAAATACAATATCAACCCTTTTAAAGTTTTTAAAAATTATACCGAAAATTTATTAAACTTAAAACTGGTAAAGGATATGCGCAACGAAGAAGATTTAAATGAGGCTATAGAAAGGTTGAAAGATTTTTTAGATCAGGAGAAAGAAATGAGACAGGAAAGAATTGAGGAAATTAAACGTTTAATTGCCGAAGGGAAGTACGATGTCCCTGTTGAAGAGTTAGTTGAGAAAATCCTTAAAAAGTTAAAAGAAAGACCTTAAGTCTCTGTAAATGTTTGTTATTTTTTCTACTGTAACTTCTACTTCTTGGACTGTGTTAAAAATACCAAATGAAAATCTAATTGAAGATAAGGCTTGTTTGTCAGTATACCCGTAAGCCTTTAAAACGTGGGAAGGAGTAGGAGTTCCTGACGAGCAAGCCGACCCTGATGAAACAGCTACACCTTCCGTATCTAAAGCCATTATTAGACTTTGGGCGTCTATCTTTGGAAAGATAATGTTTGATATGTTGGGAAGTCTTTTAATGTCTTTACTTACTATTTCAATTTCTTCTACACTTTGAGTTAACTTTTCTTCAAATAAGTCTTTTATGCTCTTTAAATGGTTTACTAATCTATCTTTGTTTTTGTTCCAGTACTCTATGGCTATAAAGAGTGAGTGTATCAGCTGAGGACTTTCTGTTCCTGACCTTAAACCTCTTTCTTGACCTCCTCCGAAAATGATAGGAGTTAGTTTTATACCTTCTTTTTTATACAACATTCCTATAGATTTTGGTGCGTTTATTTTATGACCGGATATAGAGAACATGTCTATATACTGTAGAGGTATATCTTCTTTACAGAATGACTGAACTACATCGGTGAAAAAGAAAACATCTTTTTCTTTACATACTTTCCCTATATTCTCTAAGTCTTGTAATACACCTGTCTCGTTATTCCCATGGATAACACAAACCAGTAGTGTTTTGTTGTTTATTAGACTTTTTAAGTGGTCTAAGTCTACAATGCCGTTTTTATCTACTTTAACAAAGTCTACTTTGTAGCCTTTTGACGATAGGTGTTTAAGGGGCATTAAAACTGATTTGTGTTCTATGGGGGTTGTAATAATGTGGTCTTTTTCTGGATAGCTCTCTGCAAGTCCTATGATGGCTAGGTTATTACTTTCTGTGGCACAAGATGTGAAGATTATCTCATCAGCATTACAACCTATATACTGAGATATTCCGTACCTACTTTTTTCTATTAGGTTTCTGGCTTTCTGTCCTTCTTTGTGTATGGAACTTGGATTTGCGTAGTACTCTTCGTAAAGAGTTTTTAAAGAGTCTAAAATCTCCGGTAGAACCGGAGAGGTTGCAGCATTATCAAAGTATATCATTGCTTAAATTGTTTTATTTTTTCTTTTAACTCTTCTACTGTAGATTCTTCGTTTAATCCTAAAATCTCTAAGAATTTTTCTATACTTATCCACTTTTTAAGTACCATTCCTTGAGTTAAGAGTTTTTCAAATGGTTCATCAAAGTCCACTAAACCTATATCTTTTAAAAACTTTGTAAAAAATCTTGAGTAAAGAAGGTGTAAGACGGCGTGTTCTATGCCTCCTATGTATATATCTACTGGCATCCAGTAGTTCACCTTTTCTTTATCAAAAGGTTTTTCTTCATTTTTAGGGTCACAGTACCTTAAAAAGTACCAAGAGCTGTCTACAAATGTATCCATAGTGTCTGTTTCTCTTTTTGCAGGTTTACCACATTTTGGACAAGTTGTATTTACAAACTCTTCAACCTTTGATAAAGGATTACCTCCCATACCTGTAAACTCTACATTTTGAGGTAGTACTACTGGCAGGTCTTTTTCTGGTACAGGTACTATCCCACAGGATTCACAGTAAATAATAGGAATAGGTGTTCCCCAGTATCTTTGTCTGGATATGTTCCAGTCTCTAAGTTTGTAGTTTACAGTTTTTTTGCCTATACCTTTTTCCTCTAACAGTTGTGTTATTTTTTCTTTTGCTTGAGATGAGGTTAACCCTGAAAACTCCCCTGAGTTTATAAGTATTCCTTCTTCTTCGTATGCTCCCTTTTCAAAGTCCCAGTCTTTATCTACAGGTTTTATAACTTGTTTTATAGGTAGGTTATACTTTTTAGCAAATTCGTAGTCTCTCTGGTCATGGGCAGGTACTGCCATTATAGCACCTGCTGCATAACCCCACAGTATGTAGTTTGCTGCGTAAATGGGAACTTCTTCTCCAGTTAGAGGATTTATAGCGTATCTTCCTGTAAATACACCTTCTTTTTCTTCTACGATAGACCTTTCTTTTGTAGATAGAGATTTTATTTTTTCAACGAATTTTTTAACTTCCTCTTGGTATGGTGTGTTTTCTGATAATTTTAAAACGATAGGATTTTCAGGAGCAACTGCCATAAAAGTTACTCCGTATAAAGTATCCGGTCTTGTTGTAAATACTTCTAAGTATTCGTCACTATCTTTTATTTTAAATTTAATAGTAGCACCTATAGATTTTCCTATCCAGTTTTCTTGCATTGTTAAAACTTGAGAAGGCCATTTACCTTTTAGCTTTTCTAAGTCTTGGAGCAACTTTTCTGCGTAATCTGTTATTTTTAAGTACCATGATGGGATTTCTTTTTGGACTACCTGAGTACCACATCTCCAGCATTTACCATCTATTACTTGTTCGTTTGCCAAAACTGTAAGGTCGTGGGGACACCAGTTAACAAGGGCTGATTTTCTGTAAGCTATACCCTTTTCAAACATCTTTAAAAATAGCCACTGATTCCATTTGTAGTAGTCTGGATTACATGTTGCTATTTCTCTATCCCAGTCGTAAGAAAAACCAAGTCTTTTTAACTGGGATTTCATGTAGTCTATGTTTTCGTAGGTCCATTTAGCTGGGTGGATGCCACTCTTTATTGCTGCGTTTTCTGCAGGCATTCCAAAAGCGTCCCATCCCATGGGGTGTAGTGTGTTTTTACCTGTCATTCTATAGTATCTATTGATAACGTCCCCTATTGCATAGTTTCTTACATGTCCCATATGTATTTTTCCGGAAGGGTAAGGAAACATCTCAAGGACATAGTACTTGTTTTGTTTGTCGTTATTTTCTACAGATTTAAAAATTTTTTCTTCTTCCCATTTTTCTAAATATTGTCTTTCTATTTCTTCAAATCTGTACTCCATCTTTTTCTCCTTACTCTGTGTCTCTATAATAGATTATACTTCCATCTTCTTCTACTTTTCCTGATAAAGATTCGTAAGATGAGTAGTAGTAGGGTGTAAATGCCTCAAACTCAGCTGCACAAGTGTCTACTACCTTGTAGGATACTGCTACTCTTCTTTTTCTTACTTCCTCTTCTGTTGTTTTAAGTAGTCTTGCAAGTTCTCTGTCTGAGAATCCCCACTGTTTAGCTTTTTCTAACTCTTGGTCTGTAATAGTTTCTATAGTTTTAGTTGATAGGTAAATCTCGTAGTCTATAATCTCTTTTATCTGGTTTAAAAACCATTTGTCTATGTGGGATAGCTGGTTTACTTCTTCTACTGTATAGCCTCTTCTAAAAGCTTCAGCTATATACCACAATCTATCTGGGTTAGGTTTTATTATATTTTCTTTTAATGTGTTTTCATCTATATTCTCCAGTCCCATATAAAATCCATACCTACCTAACTCTAAACTTCTTAAGGCTTTTTGAAGGCTTTCTTTAAATGTTCTTCCAATTGCCATAACTTCACCAACTGATTTCATCATGGTAGTTAGAGTTTTGTCAGCTTCTGGGAATTTTGCAAAATCAAATCGAGGTATTTTTACAACTACATAGTCTATGGTAGGTTCGAAAGATGCTGGTGTTTTTTTAGTGATATCGTTAGGAAGTTCGTCTAACGTGTATCCTACTGCAAGTTTTGCTGCTATTTTTGCTATTGGAAAGCCTGTAGCTTTTGATGCTAATGCTGAAGACCTTGAAACCCTTGGGTTCATCTCTATAACGTAAAACTCTCCTGTTTTTGGGTTTTGAGAAAACTGTACGTTTGACCCTCCTGTCTCTACTCCAATTTCTCTCATTACTGCTATTGAGTAGTTTCTTAGTATTTGATACTCTCTGTCTGAAAGGGTCATTGCAGGAGCTATAGTTATACTGTCTCCTGTATGAACTCCCATTGGGTCAAGGTTTTCTATGGAGCATATAATAACGCAGTTATCATTTTTATCTCTCATTACTTCCATCTCAAACTCTTTCCATCCTATAACAGACTCTTCAAGGAGTACTTCGTGAATAGGAGAAGCATCTAATCCTGCTTTTACTTTAGGGTAAAACTCTTCTCTGTTGTATGCTATACTTCCTCCTGTTCCACCAAGGGTAAAGGATGGTCTTATAATAACTGGAAATCCTATCCAGTCTATAACTTCTTCTGCTTCTGCGATGGATTTTACGACTGCACTTTTAGGCATTGATAAACCAATATTTTCCATTGCCTTTTTAAAAAGGTCTCTGTCTTCTGCTTTTTTTATGACTTCGTACTTTGCACCGATAAGCTCAACGTTGTACTTGTCTAATATACCTTTCTCATATAGCTCTATTGCAAGGTTTAAAGCTGTTTGTCCACCAAGTGTAGGCAAGATTGCGTCAGGTCTTTCTTTTTCTATGATTTTTTCTAAAACAGGGGTTATTAGGGGTTCTATGTAGGTTCTGTCTGCTATGTTTGGGTCTGTCATTATGGTTGCGGGGTTTGAGTTTACAAGGATTACACGATAACCTTCTTCTTTTAGGGCTTTTGCACCTTGGGTTCCGGAGTAATCAAACTCTGCAGCTTGCCCGATTATGATAGGTCCGGATCCGATTAGAAGGATTGTCTCAATATCAGTCCTTTTTGGCATACTTTACCTCGTTGAGATTTTAGATATATATTTTAGCATTTTTGGAATATACAGATATAAACTTTAATGTTTAAACTTTAAACTCTAATTTCCAATTTAAATAATTTTAAAACAAACCAAGGGAAGTAGCAAAATTTAAAGCCGAAATAAAAAAGTTTATCTTAATTCTAAAATATAACTTCCAGCAGTCGTTTTTAAATATAATACCACTTCTTGAATTTGAAATTAGGGTTAATGATTCAACACATAAAATATGGAATATTAAAAAATTGGAAAATAACTTATCTTATTAAAATTTTACTTTTATCATTTATCATTATTTAAGTTTTGAAAGTTCTGAATATACAACTTCTGCATCAGCTTTTGCACCAATGGAGCTAAAGAGGTTATATGCTTTTTTAAAATAATCTCTTGCAAGATCTATTTTACCTAAATCTTCGTAGAGCCAACCTAAATATCCATATGCATACGCTTCCAAGTATTTGTCTCCAACTTTTTGTATCCTCGTTAAACCTTCTTTAAGATAGTAGGTAGCATTATTGTAATCTTTCATCATTATATAAGTAGCCCCAAGATTGAGCATCCGTTGAGCGGCTCCATGATAATTTCCAAACCTTTCATCGATCTCAATAGCCTTTTTTAAATACTCTACCGCTTTAGAATAATCACCTTTTTCAGAGTAAATAACAGCTATGTTGTTGTATGTAGTAGCCTTATCTTCTTCTTTTTCTGTAAGCTCCAAAGACTCCATATAGTAAGAGAGTGCTCTGTCAAGATCACCTTTATTACGGTAGATCCCTCCTATATTATTAAGGCGGGCTGCCTGCGCTTTTCTATTTCCTTTTCTCTTTGCTACTGAAAGGCTTCTCATGTAATACTCAAGTGCATCGTCGTAGTCTCCTTTCTTCTCAAGGACCCCACCTATCCAGTTATAGATATACATAAGGTCTTCCTCTTGAGTTGCGAGTTTCTCTGCTCTTTTTAAACTCTCAAGGGCTTGGTCAAAGAGTCCGGATTCATAGTAAGCCTTTCCGAGGCAAGAGTGAGCATAAGGATCTGCAGGATAAAGTTTCACAGCCTTTTTTCCTTCCTCTAAGGCTCTTTTTAAGTCTCCGGCGTTTAAGAAAGTGAAGCAGTTATAAACCGGATTCGCAAGAACCAAGCCCGATGAAATAAGAAGTGATGCAAGAACCTTCTTCATGCCTTCCTTCCTCAAAATAAATTTAGTTTCATCTTACTATCAAACCTGGGAAATGTCAAGCTTTAACCTCCCCTCTGTATAAGTTTCAATACACAGTGAACACCTACCCCTTTAAAATAATTTCAACAAAAACAGGAGGTAGGTTATATGAAAGGTATTATAGGAACCCCTATGTATATGACAACACTCTTTCCTAAAAAACTATCAAACAAGATTAAAGACATTCCTTTAACAAAAGAAGCCAAAAAAAGACTAAAATGGATACAGCACTACCAAGATACAAAAAATATATCCAAAACCTGCAGATACTTCGGAATATCAAGAACTACCTTCTATAAATGGTTTGAAAGATACAAAAAAGACGGACTTGAAGGACTTCTTGATAGACCTAAAACACCAAAAAACACAAGAAAACCAACTATAAGAAATCAGTACAGAGAACAAATAATAAAAGTCAGGAAACAAAACCCAACTTGGAGCAAAGAAAAAATATCGGCATATCTACAAGAAGAAAAAAACATAAAAGTATCACCATCTACAGTGTATAAAGTATTAAAAGAAGAAGGATTAATAGAGAGAACAAAATCAATTAAAATACAAAACAAAAGAAAAAAGAGTATAAAGAAGAAAAGGACAAAAAGAGGCTTGCAAGCACAAGCCCCAGGGGATGTAGTACAAATAGACGTAAAACACCTGAACATCGCAGGTGCAACATATTACCAATTCACAGCTATAGATAAGTATAGCAGATTTTGTTTTGCACGGGTATATGAAAGTAAAAATTCAAAGAAAACAAAAGAATTTTATATTGAGTTAAATGAGTATTTTGAATTTGAGATAAAGAGGGTACAAACAGATAACGGGAGTGAGTTTTTAGGGGAGTTTAACAAGTATTTAACGGATATAGGAGTGGAGCATTACTTTAGCTATCCAAGGAGTCCAAAGACTAATGGTGTTGTAGAAAGATTGATAAGGACAATAGAAGAGGAGTTATGGTTGATAGAGGGATTAGATTACACATTAGAGGAGATGAATAAGAAGTTAAGGAAGTATGTAAGGAAGTACAATTTTATAAGGCCACATCATTCTTTAGGATACAAAAGACCAGCAGACATTGTTTATGGAGTATGATAAAATTTTTAGGTGAAGGTGTTCACGATGTATAGAACTCATACAAATCAGTGTAAAGAATTAGCAAAAAGTCGTTATCCAGATGCACTAATCCCTCCACCAAAAAAAAATAATAGTTGGATATAAATGTTCTGGATCAAGTTATAATTATGGTTCTTATTCTGGATCAAGCTATAATTATGGTGCTTATACAGAATACAACGTTAACTGTATACCAATATACAATTATGATTATTCTGAACAGATTGCAATAGAACAATTAAGAGAATCTTTAATTAAAAAATGTATGGAGGAAAAAGGATATATTCAAGAAAGGAAAAAATTATTTAAAAAATAAACATTTATTTCTAAAACCAAAATCTTGGCTTGTTTTAAAATTATCTAAATTGGAAAGGAGTTTTTAACAAATTTCTAAAATATTTTCGGAGCCTTCTTACGGCTCCTTTATTCTATCTCTATCTCTTTTTCCCGGGAAGAGTGTCCTTTTATAATCTTTATCCTTGATTTTGGTACATCCAAATACTCAGACATTAACTCTATTACTTTGTCGTTTGCTTTACCTTTTTCTGGAATTGTAGTACACCTTACTTCGTAAAAATTTTCCTCTATCTTCTTTACTTCGTTTTTACTTGAGCCGGGTTTTACTTTTACTTTTATCCTCAAGTTTATCTTTCTCTTATACCTGCTATAAACTCTTCTACCATCTGTCTTGCTTGCCAGTCTTTATACTGGATTGGTGGATGTTTCATTGTGTAAGCTGAGATTGAGTATAAAGGTCCTCCTATTCCTCTGTCTTGGGCAAGTTTTGCACATCTTATTGCATCTATTGCAACTCCTGCACTGTTGGGAGAGTCCTCAACTTCTAGTCTAAGTTCTATATTCATAGGAACATCACCAAATAATCTTCCTTCTATTCTTATAAATGCAAGTTTTTTATCCTTTAGCCACGGAACGTAATCAGAAGGTCCTATATGAACGTTCCTTGGGTCTATTCCGTAAGGTATTAAAGAGGTAACTGCTTGTGTTTTTGATTTTTTCTTTGTTTCTAACCTACTTCTTTCAAGCATATTTAAAAAGTCTGTGTTTCCTCCTACGTTAAGTTGATAAGTCCTGTCTATTTTAACTCCTCTCTCTAGTAGAAGCTGTGTTAATACTCTATGGGTTATAGTTGCTCCAACTTGAGATTTTATATCATCACCTATTACTGGAATACCTGCATCTTCAAACTTTTTAGCCCATTCGTCATCAGACACTATAAAAGTAGGCATACAGTTTATAAAGGATACACCTGCTTCTAAACATGCTTGAGCGTAAAATCTTGCTGCTTTCTCAGCTCCTACTGGGACATAGTTTACTAAAACGTCTGCTTTTGATTCTATTAGGACTTTGACAACTGTTTCTAAACTGTCTTCTTTTGCATCTGCAAGGACAAAAGCATTTTCTGGTGGGTAGTTTTTCATGTGCTCAGGATATCCATCTAAGACTTTCCCCATTCTTACTTTAACACCCATATGGGGAATATCTCTTTTAAAAACTGTGGTACAGTTTGGAGGTGCAAATATAGCCTGACTTACATCAAAACCTACCTTCCTTGCGTCTATATCCCACGCTGCTACTATCTCTATATCCCAAGGTTTATAACCCCCAATATCTTCATGCATTAATCCACTTGCTTCAATATTTTGTTTTTCCTTATAGTAGTAAATACCTTGAATTAAAGAGCTTGCACAGTTCCCAACTCCAGCTATAGCAACTCTTATTTTTTTAGACAACTTTTTCCTCCTTTTTATAGTATAACTTGTTTTGCTTTTATTATTTCAGGGATTTGGTGAATCTCTTCTAAAACAGCTTCATTTAACTTATCGTCAAGTTGTAGAGCTCCAAGGGCTATTTTCCCTTTCTCAAGTCTTCCAAGTCTAAATCCTGCTATGTTTATGTTATGTCTTGCAAGGATTGTTCCAAGTTTTCCTATTACTCCCGGAACGTCTTTGTTTTCAAACATTAAAATTACACCGCTGGGTTCTATGTCTATCCAGTAGTTATCTACAAGCATAATTCTTGGTAGTTTATCGTAGAATGCTGTTCCACCTACAACTACTTCTTTATCTTGAGCTTTTGCTGTTATTTTAATAAACTCTTTAAAGTTTAATCCAGCTTCTCTTGTTGATTTTATTATGTTTATACCTCTTTCTTTAGCTATAAATGGTGCATTTATTATATTTACTGGAGTGTCTAAAACAGGAGATAAGTATCCTTTTAAGAAAAATGCAACTATAGGCTCTATATGGTCTCTGATAGTTCCTCTTACCTCTATGTTTATCTCGGTAAAGTGTCCTCCTGCATACTGGGTTAAGAAGCTTCCTAACTTTTCTGCAAGTTCAAGGTAAGCTTTTATATTCTCAAATCCTTCTGTTATTGTAAATGGTGCGTTTACAGCAACCTCTACAAACTGTCCTTTTAACGCTGCTATAACATACTGAGCTATCTTGATTGCAACGTTATCTTGAGACTCATAAGTGTTTGCTCCAATGTGTGGAGATAGACTGATGTTTGGAAACTCAAAAAGTCTTCTTATCCTATCGTCTGGTGGCTCTTTTGAGAAAACGTCTAGACCAAGACCTGCTATCTTACCTTCCTTTACAGCTTCATATAGAGCATCTTCGTCAACTATTCCCCCTCTTGCACAGTTTATAAAGTAAACACCTTTTTTCATTAAATCAAACTCTTTTTTACCTATCATATTTCTTGTTTCTTCCGTTAAAGGGCAATGAAGTGTAATTATATCTGACATCTTTATTAAATCATGGAGATTATCAATAAGTTCAACTCCAAGTCTTTCTCCTTTTTCCCTTGGTATGTATGGGTCGTAAGCTATAACTTTTGCTCCGGCTGCTTTACATCTTATAGCAACCTGAGACCCAACGTTTCCAAGTCCTATTATACCTACTACTTTGCCGTCAAGCTCTTCTCCCATAAATCTTTTTCTATCCCACTGACCTTCAAGCATAGACTTATGGGCTAAGTGAAGTTTTCTTAAAACTGCGTAAAGGTGAGCCATTGTAATCTCAGCTGCACCTATTGTATTTGCTCCGGGAGTGTTTATAACTAAAATACCCCTTCTTGAAGCTTCTTCTAAATCTACATTATCTACACCAACTCCAGCTCTTCCTACTACTTTCAATTTTTCAGCTCTTTCTAGTAGCTCTTTAGTAACTGGTGTTCTACTTCTTGTTATTATTGCGTCGTAGTCTTTAACTATCTCTAAAAGTTCGTTAAACTTTATTTCGGGTTGGTAATCAAGGTCTATCATTTCATCGTTGTTGAGGATTTCTAATCCTTTAGGAGATATATCATCTGTAACTAAAACTTTATACATTTAAAGTTTTCCTCCTTGAAAAAATAATTTAGAGATATTATTATATCAGGAAGTTAATTAAAAAGAGGTAAAGAATGTACTACAGAAAGTTTAACGATTATTTAAAAGAAAAGTACGGTGGAAGGGTACAAAAAATAGCAATAGACGCAGGTTTTACATGTCCAAACAGAGATGGAAGTAAAGCAGCTGGAGGCTGTACATTTTGTAATAACCAATCTTTTAGCCCTTATGCAATGACAAAACAAACCGTAAAAGATCAGATAGAAAAAAGTATGGAATTTTATAAAAATAAGTTTAAAAACGTAAAAGGATTTTTAGCGTACTTTCAAGCTTTTACAAATACTTATGCCCCAGTTGAAAAACTGAAAGAAGTTTACGACCAAGCTATGAGTTATCCGGAAGTTATAGGTATGTCTATTGGAACTAGACCTGACTGTGTACCGGAAGAAGTGTTAGATTTAATAGCATCTTACACAGTTGAAAAGCCAGAAGTGTGGGTGGAGTATGGTTTACAGACAGCCCATTTTAGAACCCTTAGAAACATAAACAGAGCTCACGGTGTATCGGACTTTGTAGACGCAGTTTTAAGAACAAAAAAAAGAAGTGGTATAAAGATATGTGCCCACGTAATACTTGGACTTCCCGGTGAAGATTACGAAGATATGATGGAAACGGCAAAATTAATAGCAGCTCTTCCTATAGATGGTATAAAAATACATCCACTCCATATAGTAAAACATACAGCTATGGAAAAACAATATTACAAAGGTGAGATTAAAGAACTTGATTTAAAAGAGTATGCAAAGTTAGCAGTAGACTTTTTATCTCACCTCCCAAAAGATATAATCGTCCACAGAATAACAGGAGAAGCTTCAGAAGATGAGCTTATAGCTCCTTACTGGTGCTCTCCAAAGTACAAAATGGAAGTTTTAAAAGCAATAGAAGAAGAGTTTAAATTGAGAAATGCAACTAAAAATTTAAAAGTCCTTGTGTAAGGGAGATTTGTATGAAAAAATTTATTTTAGCTATATATTGTGAACTTTCTTATGAGTCTCCAATTCTGGATATCCTATAGATTCCATAAATTTTTCTTCATCTTTTAAATGTGTTTCTATATAGGCAGAAAACTTATTAATAAAAAATTCCTTGACTTCTTCTTTCTTACCTTCTTTGATCAAAGATGCTACATGATTAATTATTTCAATCAGTTCCAAATGTTCCTTATCCATCTCTTCAACACCTGTTATAAGGTTATCAGTCATCGTAATTAATTTTTCCATATTTTTATCCTCCTTCTTCATTTGGTTTTTTATCTTGATAATCTTAATTTTACGTTTAAATTTTACTATAGTTTTAAACTAATTTTAGTCTACTATACATAAATTATATTATAAAAATAAAATCAATGGTCTTGACAAAACTCAGAAAAGAGATTATAATAAAAAATAGAATAAATAAATTTAAAGTAGGAGGTAGCAAAATGGCAAAATTAAAACCTCTTTATGACAGAGTTGTTGTTAAGAGGGTGGAAGAAGAAGTTGCAAAGACACCTGCTGGTATTATTATTCCAGATACAGCTAAAGAAAAACCTCAAATTGGAGAAGTAATTGCTGTAGGTGAGGGAAGGGTTTTAGAGAATGGTAACATATTGCCATTAAAGGTAAAAGTTGGTGATAAAGTTTACTTTAGCAAGTATGCAGGAAACGAAGTTAAAGTTGACGGTGAAGAACTTATCATCTTAAGAGAAGATGATATTTTAGCAATTATTGAAAACTAAAAAATAGGAGGTGGTATAGATGGCAGCAAAAAGATTAGTTTACGGTGATGAAGCAAGAGCTAAGTTAAAAGCTGGTGTTGATAAATTAGCAAACGCAGTAAAAGTAACACTTGGTCCAAGAGGTAGAGAAGTAATCTTAGAGAAAAAATGGGGTTCTCCTGTAGTAACAAAAGACGGTGTATCTGTTGCTAAGGAAATAGAGTTAGCAGACCCATACGAAAACATGGCAGCACAACTTGTCAAAGAAGTTGCATCTAAAACTGCTGACGTGGCTGGAGACGGTACAACTACAGCAACAATCTTAACTCAAGCTATCTACGAAGAAGGATTAAAGGCAATAGCTTCCGGAGCTAATCCAGTTTATGTAAAAAGAGGAATAGATGAAGCAGTTAAGATAATCATCGAAGAATTAAAGAAAATATCCAAACCTGTATCAGGAAGAAAAGAGATAGAGCAAGTTGCTACAATATCTGCTAACAACGACCCAGAAATCGGAAAAATCATAGCTGATGCTATGGAAAAAGTTGGAAAAGATGGTGTTATAACCGTAGAAGAGTCTAAATCTGCAGAGACTGTTTTAGAAGTAACAGAAGGTATGCAATTTGATAGAGGATACCTATCTCCATACTTTGTAACAAACCCAGAAAAAATGGAAGCTGTTTTAGAAAATCCATACATCTTAATCTATGAAAAGAAAATAAGCAACATAAGAGAATTATTACCAGTTCTTGAAAAAGTAGTTCAAACAAACAGACCACTCTTAATAATTGCCGAAGATGTTGAAGGTGAAGCTCTTGCTACATTAGTAGTAAACCACATAAAAGGTGTTCTAAAAGTATGTGCTGTTAAAGCTCCGGGCTTTGGAGAAAGAAGAAAAGCAATGCTCCAAGACATTGCAATACTAACAGGTGGTACTGCTATAACAGAAGACCTTGGAATTAAACTTGAGTCTGTAGACCTTGATATGCTCGGAAAAGCTGACAAAGTTGTGGTTGACAAAGATAGCACTACAATAATTGGTGGAAAAGGAAATCCTGAAGATATAAAAGCAAGAATTGAACAAATCAAAAAACAAATAGAAACTACAACTTCTGAGTACGACAAAGAAAAACTCCAAGAAAGACTTGCTAAGTTAGCAGGTGGAGTTGCTATAATCAAAGTAGGAGCTGCTACAGAAGCAGAACTCAAAGAGAAAAAAGACAGAGTTGACGACGCTGTACATGCTACAAAAGCAGCTGTTGAAGAAGGAATAGTTCCTGGTGGTGGTGTTGCACTCTACAGAGCTTCAAGAGCACTTTGCAACATAAATGAAGAAAACCCAGACAAAGCTTGGGGTATCAAGATAGTTAGAAACGCTTGTAAGGTACCAATCAAACAAATTGCTTACAACGCTGGATTTGAAGGATCTGTAATAGTAGAAAAAATAAAAGACTCTGAAAATGTAAACTACGGATTCAACGCTGCTACTGGTGAGTTTGTAGACATGGTTGAAGCTGGAATAATAGACCCAACTAAAGTTGTAAGAACAGCTCTCCAAAACGCAGCTTCTATAGCAGGAACAATGTTAACAGCTGAGTGCTTAGTAGCTGAAATAAAAGAAAAAGAAGAAAAACTCCCTAACGCAGGTGGAATGGGAGATATGGACTTCTAATAAAGGATTTACCTACTTTAACAAGCCCCCTTTACGGGGGCTTTTTTATTTTTATGGTAAAATAGAGTAAAAAGGATTATGTATGGAAATTTTAAACTTTATTCTTCACATTGACAAATATTTAGCAATTTTGATAGAGAATTACGGAACCCTCGTTTATCTAATTCTTTTTTTTATAATCTTTTCTGAAACCGGATTTGTAATAACTCCTTTTTTACCCGGGGACTCTCTTTTGTTTGTGTTAGGAGCTTTCTCTGCCGTAAATCTTTTAGATATTAAGATTTTATACCCTTTACTACTGACAGCTGCTATACTTGGAAACACTGTCAATTTTTTTATAGGCTACTACTTTGGAGAGAAGATACTTAGAAACGGAAAGTTAGTAAAGAAAGAGTATATACAGCAAACAGAGGAATTTTTTCAAAAGCACGGTGGAAAAGCTGTAATAATATCAAGATTCTTACCTATATTTAGAACATTTGTTCCGTTTGTAGCAGGCATAGGAAAAATGGATACCCACAAGTTTATGTTTTACAACTTTATAGGTGGTTTTTCTTGGATAACTTTATTTTTACTACTTGGCTACTTTACAGGAAACATTCCTTTTGTTAAGGAAAACATAACACACTTTATTTATGCTATTATAATCTTATCATTTTTACCAATGGTTATAAAAGCTATTAAAAAGTGATTTACCCGTGGTTATTTACACTTATAACATTTGTTTTAGGGATACTTTTAAACCAAAAACTTAACTTAAGTGTATCTTTAGTTGTTCCTGTTTTAGTCTTTTTATTGTCTGTTGTTTTTAAGGGTTATCTAAGGTATATAGTTTTAAATGTTGGTGTTTTTCTGCTGGCTTTTTCTGTAAGTTATAAAGAGAAGATAGATAGTTTTGAGATAAAAAATCCTTCTTTTTTTGAGTGTAGAGTTGTATCATTCCCAAATGAATATAAAACTTCTAAATCTTTTGATTGTAAAGTTATATCTTCTGATTACCAGCAGTTGAAAGGAAAGAGTATAAAAGTTTATTCAAAGGAAGAAGATATATACTTTTTTACAAGATTGGCTTTTTTTGGTAAAGGAAAGGTTGAAGATGGAGAAGTAAAAGTCAGCACTATAAAAAATTTTGTTATAGTAGATAACTCTGATAATCCTCTATACTCATTTTTTAAGCTAAAAGATAATCTCATTAAAAATTACGGACTTCACAGACTAAACAATGAGACTTTTGCTACTGGAACTGCTTTGATATTTGGTGAGAGAAGGTATATTGATTATAGTATCTATAAACCTTTTTTAGAAACAGGTCTTGCTCATCTAATAGCAATATCTGGGTCTCACATTGCTATACTGTTTTTCTCTTTAAACTTTATTTTGTTTTTCTTAAATGAGAGGGTTAGGTACAGTGTTATAGCTTTTATTCTTCCTTTTTATGCAGTTTTTACCGGTTTTGGTATTCCTGTTGTAAGGTCTGTTTTTATGGCTTTGTTTTTTATATTCTCTAAATTTTTTTACTTAAAAAGTAATTCTTTAAACATCTTGTTTTTTACTGCTTTTGTTTTTCTACTTATAAGTCCAGACTCTTTATTTTCTATGTCTTTTCAACTTTCTTTTATGGCTGTGCTTGGAATAATACTTGGTATTGAGGTTTTTAAGGATTACAATAATTTTGTTAAATTATTAGGTGTGTCTTTATTTGCAACATTATTTACAGCTCCTATAGTTTTGTACTACTTTTATAACTTTTCTCCAACGGGTATAATAGCAACTCCTATAGCTTCTTTGCCTTTGTATCCTCTTTTAACTCTTTCGGTTTTTAATATTTTTACTGGGTTTAATGTTGATTTTTTGGTTAAGTTTATGGACTTTTTTGGAATGATTTTTATTGAGGTAGTTAAGTTTTTCTCAAGTTTGGGTTTTTACTACACCGGATTTAGTCCGTCTTTGTGGGTTGTTGGGCTGTATTTTGTTGTAATTTTAACTGTTTTTTTATTGAAGATTAGACCTGTTGAAAAGGTTTTGGTTAGTTGTTTTGCTTTTGTTGTTTTTCTGTTTTTGAGTAAAAGTGATTTAAGGCCTAAGATTTATACTATCAAGACTAAGGTTTATCCTGTTGTGTTTGTAGCAAGGGAAGGAAAGTGTTATCTTTTTACGGATTTTGAGTATAGGATGGCTTTAAACCTTTTGAGGAAGGAAGGTTGTAGGGTAAGTTATCTTTTAACGGAAAATACTGAAAAGTTTTCAGATGATTTTGTTTTAAATTTTGATAGGATTATAACCTACACTTATCAGGTAAATGTAGATGATGTTAGATTTAAAAAGTGGGTAGAGCCGTATTTAGTGATAAATGGTAGGGAGTATTTCTTGAAAAATGATGATAGAGTTATTTTCTTGGATTAAACAACGATAAATCAATTATAGCTTAAACCAACATCTCTAAACTCTTCATAGACAGGCTAAAGACTTGACAAAATTAGCTTATGTAAAAGTCGGCATGATTTTATAGTTTCAATTCCCTCATAGTCGGGAGAAAAACTCAAGGAAAAAGATGATGTATACTTTCAGTTAATTAAGTTTCAATTCCCTCATAGTCGGGAGAAAAACGATATTCACTGAAAGAGATAATGTGTATATCCAATTAGGTTTCAATTCCCTCATAGTCGGGAGAAAAACGGGCGGTAGTGATAAGTTTTATCTCGAGTTTCGAGAGTTTCAATTCCCTCATAGTCGGGAGAAAAACCAAGTATAGTCATGCTTTCATAAAACTTTGAAGAGTAGTTTCAATTCCCTCATAGTCGGGAGAAAAACCAACATCAACATCAACTATAGCTTCAATCATGTTAGTTTCAATTCCCTCATAGTCGGGAGAAAAACATTCAAGCAAATCATGACAAAATGCTTGCAAAGCTATGTTTCAATTCCCTCATAGTCGGGAGAAAAACTGAAATGAAAATATTCAATTTTTACGAGAGTCTATAGTTTCAATTCCCTCATAGTCGGGAGAAAAACCTGGTGGTCTATGTATCACCAGGTTTAGTACAAGTTGAGTTTCAATTCCCTCATAGTCGGGAGAAAAACGCAACATGGTTGGTAAAGTTTTAGTCCAAAGAAGAGGTTTCAATTCCCTCATAGTCGGGAGAAAAACACACTGGTACACTCATTCAAACATCATCGGAAAAGGTGTTTCAATTCCCTCATAGTCGGGAGAAAAACCCTTCTTTTACCTTATTCGGTTGTCAAGGTTCAAATCGTTTATTATCAACTGTTAGATATTATAATACACTTTTCTAAAAAATGCAACCGGAATATATTTTTTCCTGTCGACCTTTGATCCTGCAAAAATCACTGGAGATCGACAGTGATTATTTTTCAATTATTTAACTTAATCAGTCTCAATTAACCCATTCTAATTGAGACTTAAAAACTACCATTTTCGATAGGACGACGACGGCAACTCGATTTTTACTCTATTTACTAACAAAGTATTGAAAAATAAAGTAAGCAATACCTATAAGCACGAGAATTTTTACTATCATCCTAATTGCAAATCCTACCATCTTCATAATCACAAAAGAAACTATCAAAACAATCACCAGCTTAACTAAGTCTAAGTTTTCCATTTTACTTGCCTCTTCCAGTATCCTTTTTTAAACATGTAATATAGTATCCCAGCTTTTAAAAACGTCTCTACAAACATCGCATAGTAAATATACAACACATTTCCAAACATCTTAGAAAGCACATAAGCAGGTATTATTCTAAAAAACCATAAAGAAGCTGTGTTTATTAGAAGTGTTAGTTTAGTTGAGCCGGCTCCTCTTAATGCTCCACTTAAAACAAAACCTATTGCAAGGGGAACCTGTGTAAGTCCTACAACTTTTAAGTATAAAATAGCTTCCTGAATTACTTTTTCGTCGTTTGTAAATATCATAGCAAAATACTGTGGAAATAAAAACATCAAAACACCCATAAAACCCATAAAAACTGATGCTATCTTTGCAGTTTGCCAGCCTAACTTTTGGGCTTCTTCGTAATTTTTTGCTCCTATACTTTGACCTACTAAAGTCATAGCTGCTATAGTAAAACCAAACCCGGGCATAAATGCAAGTCCTTCTATCCTAAGTCCTACCTGATAACCTGCCAATGTGTAAGTGCCATACTCTGCAATCATCTTAACAAACAGTAAAAAAGAAAAGTAAGTTATAACCCTTTCAACTCCTGCAGGAATACCTATGCCTAAAACTCTTTTAGCGTAATCTTTTACAAACAGGGGATAAAAGGACACTATAGACTTTTTAGTCAAAAATACATAAAGGTATAACACAAAGCTAATATAATAACTTATAGCTGTGGCTATTGCAGCTCCTTTTATTCCAAGTGCTGGAAAACCAAATTTACCAAATATTAAAGTATAAGCTAAAACTGTGTTTATAACGTTTGCAACAACAACGATTTTTAAAGGAGTTTTTGTGTCTCCTGATGCGTTTAAAGATGAGTATAGAGCAAACTCTATAAATATAACTGGAAAAGTTAAAGATATGATAGATAAGTAAGTTTCTCCTGCTTTTACCACTTCTTCAGAAGAACCCATAAATATAAAAACATACTTAGAAAAAAAGACTCCAAAGATGGTAAAAGGTATGGATATTAAAAAAGCTATAACAGAAGATGTAAAAGTTGTTTTACTTGCTTCATCAAGCTCTTTGGCACCTACAAACCTTGATACAACTGCAGAATTACCTACGGAAAAAGAAGCCATAAATGCGTATAAAAGCCCTAAAAACTGCATAGATATGCCGGCAGCTGCAATTGCAACTGGAGAGACTCTACCAAGCATAATCATATCTACAATAACTTGAATCATATCAAAAAGATTACTAAAAGCAGCTGGGACAGCTAAAGAGAGTATCTTTTTATTGGTTTCACTCAGCATTTTTTAATCGCAACTAAATAAGCCTTGTATGCAGTTTCCTGATTACAAGTTATAACTTGCTTTTCTTGGTAAAATACAACATGTAAGGATAAAAATGAGTGTAAAAGCTCGTTTTTTCTAAGTAAAAAGTCTTTAGTAGTTTTACTTGGAGAACCTTCCAAAAAAGTCTCAAAAATTAAAACTCCACCTTCTTTTAGAGCTTCTTTTATGTAAGGAAACAAAGATCTTTCTAAAAAGTTTACATTTACAATCAAGTCGTAAGTGTTTTCGGGGGGTCTGTACTCTTTTAAGTCTGCATGGATAGGGTTTATGTTGGGATGAAGATTTTTAAGTTTTTCTATTGCAACATCGGATATATCTACTGCGTCAACCGTAAAACCATTTTGAGCTAAAAATAAAGCATTTCTTCCAAGTCCAGCTGCTATATCAAGGGCTTTTCCTTTGTTTGCTAAATGAATAAAATCTTTTAGTATTGTAGAAGGTTCTTCTTTTGGTAAGAAACCTTCAAGGTACTTTTTGTTCCATCTTTCTCTATCTTTATCGTTCATTCTAAATCACAGTACTTTTTTATTATGTTTTCGTATTTGCCTTGTATTTTTAAAACAAGGTCTATTACTTCTCTTACAGCTCCGTTTCCACCTTCTTGCTGTGTTATGTATATACAAAGTTTTTTAACTTCTTCTGGCGCTGAAGGGACTGTTGCAGGAAAACCTACTCTTTTTAAAACCGGAATATCAACTATATCATCTCCCATGTATAAAATCTCTTCATCTTGTAGGGAGTATTTTTCTTTTAGGTATTTATAATGCTGAAGTTTATTTGAAGAGTTTTGGAAAACTTCACTTATACCAAGCTCAATGGCTCTTTTGTTTACAACTTCGGAGTTTCTTCCTGTTATTATGGCTGTTTTTATACCTGATAGATGGAGCATGTGTATACCTATTCCGTCTTTTACACAGAAGTTTTTAATCTCTCTACCTTCACTATCGTAGATGATTTTACCATCTGTTAGAATACCATCTACATCAAAAACAAACCATTTTACTTTCTTAGCTTTCTCTTCTAACATGGGAAATATTATAACATGATTGTGAAGGTGGCCTAAAAGCCACCTTTTGGAGATTTACATAAGAGATTTGATAGCGTTATCTATTCTTTTTTCTAACTCTTCAACAGCTTCTTTAGCCTGTGGATACTTTGTTCCATCTAAAAGTAGAGATGGTCTTGTTCTGACTATGTATGTTTTATCATCTCCTTCATACTGGTATATTGTTATGACAAATGGAGATAAAGCTATAGCGTTTGGGTCGTTGGTTACGATTTTATAAAGGGTTGCCATACTTGTAACTAAAAAGTTTTGCATATAGTCAACTTTCA
Source organism: Sulfurihydrogenibium azorense Az-Fu1 (assembly GCF_000021545.1). NCBI lineage: Bacteria > Pseudomonadati > Aquificota > Aquificia > Aquificales > Hydrogenothermaceae > Sulfurihydrogenibium > Sulfurihydrogenibium azorense. The sequence continues at coordinate 1,576,956 of NC_012438.1, read as the reverse complement.
ACTTTTTGTAATCAGGAAAGAGTTTTACGTTGTTTGCAAGGGGAGCTACTGGGTCTGTTGTTGTAACTACTATTATTTGAGCAGCTTCTAAATTACCTTTTAAGGCTATCATAACGTCTCCGGGGTCTCCGTCAACTTTGTAAACAACCAGTCCCTTTCCAGAGTCTGAGCCTTCAGTTTTACTTTGTGTAGTGGTTGATTGTTGTTGGGGTTTAGTCTGTTTTTTATCTTTTGCGTAAGATATGGATACTGTTGTAATTAGTAAAAGTGCTAAAAGAAATCTTAGCATAAATATACCTCCTATATCTTTTTATAAAATTATATCAAATTATTTTAGTGTAGTGGGATATAAGCGTATCCTTCGTTTTGCCAGTTAACAAGACCTATAAAAGCGTTATGAATAAGTTCTACGAATGGGTATAAGGTTTTGGGGTCAATTTTTTTCCCTTTCATTCCTTGTTCACACATTTGAAATCTTACACCGTAGTTTTTATGAAGGTACTCTAACTTTGCTTGTAATTCTTTTTGAGCTTCTATTAATGTTTTATCGTCTTTGTAAGGAGAGTTTTGAAGGTCTTTTATAAAAAATTTGTAAGCGTCTCCATGTATTATAACTACTACTTTTAAATCTTTAAGGTTGTTTTTGTAATATTCTGCAGAGTTTGCTACACCACTTAAAAGGTACATTTTAAATCTGTTTAAGTCTCCTGTGGTGAGGTTAATAACTGCTTTTGGATTGTCCTGTGCAAAGGAAAAACCTACAAAAAGAAGGATAACAGCTAAAAACTTTTTCATGGCCACAACTCCTTTATTCAAAGTCTTCTAAATCTAAATCGTTGTATATTTTATAAACGTTTGCATCGTTAAATACATCACACATAACATAATTTTTATAAGGAGAGTTTTGGTTTATGTAAGCTTTTATCTCATCTAAGGACTTGCCTTGTTCTTTTAGTTTTTTAACTGTACTGCGAGTGTATTCTAAGTAGTTGTATGTAAAGTCTATGGCTTTTATGTCCATAGGTTCGTTGTGTCCACCAAGTATTATCTTAGGGTTTAGGTTTTTCATCTCGTTTAAAACTTTAAGCCAGTTTTTGGAAGAAGCTCCTCTATCTCCTGCAAATGGTATTCTGTTTATATATACTAAGTCTCCTGCAAAAAGGACTTTCTCATTTTTTACAAAAACTACTATGTCGTTATTTGTATGGGCTGGAGTCATAGAGATAATAGATATCTCATACTCTCCCACTTTTAAATCTTTTTTGTCTGACACTTCAACATCAGCAGGAATTAGTTTTACGTTTTTGTATAATCCTCCAAATCTTTGATTGGAAGCTTCCAGAGTCATTTTTGCCTCAGGTGAATTATAAAATTCGTTAAGTTTTTTGTGAGCTATAACCGTTGCACCAGCTTGCTTAAATGTAGAAGCTCCATACCAATGGTCTGGGTGATAGTGGGTAATGATAAGGTATTTTAGAGGTGCTTTTTTTACTTTCATCAGCTCATCATAAAACTCTTTTGAAAGTTCTGGTGTTGATAGACTGTCTATCACTATCCAACCTTCTTTTGTTAAGATTGCGTAAGCGTTTGACATAAAACCTCTGTTTTCTACAGATGGCATAGCATCAACACCACGAACCATATACATATTTTTGTAAAACTGTTTTAAATCCATTGCGAATGTGTTTGACACTATTAGAAGTAAAACAACAAAGAAAATTTTTTTCATGGTGCCTCCTTTTTTACTTATAATTCTCTTTAACTTTATTTAAATCGTGGACTACTGCTGGTATTAATTTATAGCCTTCTTCTTGTAATTTTGCAAGCTCTACAACACCTGCAGGTACAATTATAACAAAAGGTTGCATATCTTCTTCTTTTAAACCAAAGAATCTCAAAGTGTTTCTACACACGTATATTTTGAGTCCGTAGCTTTGGGTCATTGACTTTAGTCTATCTATCACTTCTTTGTGCTTTTCGTAGTTCTTCTTTGCAAATATTAAAACTTCTGCACCATGACTTACTACTGCTAACTTGTACTCTCCCATTGGGTTAAACTCATCGTAGGCTTTGATAAAGTTAGATATGAAGTTTGTAGCCATAACACTGTCTGAAGGGTTTTCAAAAGTCCAATCAAAAACAGCTTTTATTTTATCTGGAAGCGTAGAGTCAAACTGTGGTTTTTCTTGAGAAAAAGATTTTAGATAAAAAAGTAAAACTACAAAAAGCACAAAAACTTTTTTCATGGTAGACCTCCTACAAATAAAAAACCCTTCCCTTTGGGAAGGGATAGCTAAATCTTTAGAATATTAATTGTAATCCAACACCTATGTAATCTCCCGCTTTATCTGTTCCGTTTGTGGTATATGCTGATTTTTTAGTTCCATCTTGGTTGACGTAGTGAAGGTTTAGTTTAATATTATTTTGTTTTATGTACCAGTTTAAACCAATATCTGTTACTTTGTATTTACCATTTCCGTTTAAACTTGCTTTATCCCCTTCCCATTCAGAGTATGTTATAGCAGGCTCCAGTATTGTTTTGTTTGGTAGTGTAAAGTTGTATCCTGCTCTAACATGCCATACCTTATCTTTGTAGTTTAAAGCTGAGTTGTCAAAGTTTCTTTTTAACTCGTCATACTCTACGTTAAAAGTAAAGTCTTTGTAGTTTGCCAGTATATCAAATCCTAAAAGTTGGTTGTTTTTAAAAGAGATTTTTGGTTTGTTGTTAGCATCAAGTTTACCTGCCCATATAGTCGTATCAGCTAAAGGGAATTGGTTTGTATCCCATCCTCTACCTTGGTAAGCGTAGTTAACGGCAAAAGTTATACCATTTCTTTTTCCAAAGTAGTTAACTTTATATCCCATAGAGTACTTCTTCATCTCTGGGTCTCCAAGTGATAAAGCAACTCTTGCTGTATAAAGTAGGTTATCTCCTCCAGAGCCACTATTGAATTTGTCAGTGTTAAATACTCCAAAGTTATAGTTTATACCCCATTTTGCTTTTTCATCGTTGTAAAGACCGCCGATGTTTATACCTGTTTCACGACCCGGACCTGTACCAACTAGGTGCTGTCTTGGATAAAAGTTTGTAAGTGCTTTTTCAAAAGATGAAACTTCAAATCCGGCTGTAATGTTTTCTCTACCTACTTGTGGTCTAAAGTAACCTACCGTAATGTTAGCCCAGTTTTTGTGTAGTGCATAAGTGAAAAATGCATCCCAAAGATAAAATTCTTTGTTACCTGAATTAAGTGATACTAAACCTATATTACTATTCTTAGCTAATGCTGTGTGTGGGTCTAAACCAACGTTGTCATAGGCAAACCATACTCTCCAAGACAAATCTTCAGTTATCTTTCCTTGGAATCCAACCCTTGACCTTCTTAGGAAAAAGTCCATTCTGTTATCGTACTTGGTAGTTCCTTCAACTCTGTCCATCGTGTAAACACCCCAGAGCTGGTTCATGAAGAAGATTTCTAACTCTTTTCCATCTCCAAAGTAAAACTTAGGAGCTGCTTGAGATGGGTTTGATAGTAAAGCTGTTGCAGCTAATCCTAAAGCTGCTGAGAGAACTACTTTTCTCATGATAACTAACCTCCTTTAAAGTGATTTATTTGGTTACACTGTCTATTACTTTTTTTATTTCTCTGTCTAGCGTCTTTAGGGCTTTTATGCCTTCTGCGTCAAGGTTCCCCATGTACTTTATGGCCATTGAAGGTTTAAAAACCCCTACAATTAACCTTCCATCTTTCTCGTAGGTATAGACTCTTATGGGGAATTGAGATGCAAGTTGTGGGTTGTGTTTTAGTATTTTGGAGCATTCTGAAAGTTTACAGACTAAGTATATGTGCATATGTTTCCAAAAGTCTTTAACTCCTTGTTCTTCTACTCCGTTTGTTATATTTAGAACGTGGACTATTTTAAAGTTTGCGTTTTCAAGCTCAGTCCTAAGGAGTAAATCAAGTTCTTGGTAGGACATATTTGTTGACCTTTCGTAGATATCTGACATATCTTCATCGTCATCACTATCTGATACAACGGCAGAAGACAGTGCAGAAAGAAAAGATTTTTTCTCTGTTTGTTGTTTTTCTTTACTTTCTTTTTGAATGGTAATCTTTTTTTGAGGTTTTTCATCGTATCCCGTTCCTAAATAGTCTCCTGTTTCAAAGGATACATCTTTTATCATTCCTCCACAGGAAAAAAGAAACACACTACCTAAAGCTAAAATAAACTTTTTCATAGACATTTACCCTCACTTGTAGGACATCCACAACCAACGTCAAGTATTTTTACGTTTGACTTTAAAGGTGGATTTACGACTTTAACTCTTTTGATGTAATCAATCGTAATATCATAAACTGGTCTGAATTTCTTTGCATTTTTACCTGCTCTATATAAATTACCACCCCAAGATGCAACTACATAACTTCTATTTGGGTCAAGGTCTTTTCCGTTTACTTTGATATTTGATATTCTTTGGCCTGTAGGAGCTGATATTTTAATCTCGTAGTCAAGGCCTAAAGTTCTACTCATATCTCCCCCTTGCTGATAGAGAGGGTTAGAGTTAAACACGTTGTCCGCTATATCTTCTAAGAGGTTTTTAATCTGCTGACCTGTAAGTTCAAATCTGTAAACGTCAGGATAGGTTATAGCAGTCATGCTGTAAACATCATCAACTGTAATATCTCCTCCAGGAAGAACGGTAGTTCCCCATCTATAACCGGGGTTAAACACTATTTCACAGTCTGTCTCTTCTTTTATAGCGTCCATTATTACTCTGTCAAAGGTTGAGTAGAATGTGTCTCTCTTGTAAAGTATAGTTTGGGTTTTACCTATTACTTGAGAGAGCTGGCTTTCATATGGTTTATAAACTTCTTCAACGAATTTTTCAACTTCAGGGTCTGGTTTTATAAAGTTAGATGCAACAGGATAGAGTTTAAAGGCAAAGTTTGTTATCTTTTTATTTTTGACTTCTAAGTCAAGTCTTCCAAGGTATTTACCGTGGCTTCCAGCTATTACTATTATTGTGTTGCCAACTATTACAGGTTTTGGAGCTGGGTCGTGGGTGTGTCCTGAAAGTATAACATCTATTCCTTTTACCATCTTAGCTAAAGCTTGGTCTAACGTAAATCCATCGTGGGATAGTAGTACTACAACATCAGCTCCTTTACTTCTAACTTCATCTACAAATTTTTGTAGTCTTTCTGCTTGAATACCAAAAGTCCAGCCTTCTGTAAACTCTTTCGGGTTTGCAATAGGCGTGTAAGGGAAAGAGTTTCCTATAACTGCTACTTTTACTCCACCAACCTCTCTTATTGTGTAAGGCTTGAATATAAGGTCTCCCCACATTTCATCTGCTACGTTTTGGGATATAAACTCTGCCTTTAGATGTTTATTTACAAGCTCTAAAACTCTGTCTTTACCGTAGGTAAACTCCCAGTGTCCTACCATTATGTCTATACCAAGGGCGTTTTGAGCATCTACTATAGCTTTTCCTTGTGTGAAAAGACCTACTGCAGTTCCTTGCCAAGTGTCTCCAGAGTCCATAAATAAGACTTTGTCAGCTCCCCTTTCTGCTTTTATACGGTTTACAAGAGCTTTTATGTAGGCTACACCACCCATTTTTCCATATTTTTTAGCCAGTTCTTCAAAACCTATGTATGTGTCAAAGTAGGCTCTGATAGTATTTGGCTTTATTCCGTAATACTGCATAAAAGCCTTTCCACATAAAAATCCCGGAGTTCCTATAAGTTCTTTTGCAGAGATTAAAGTAGATGGTTCTCTCCAGTAAAGTGGTTTTAAATGGGCATGAAGGTCACATATATGTAAAAGTGTAACGTTGCCAACGCCTTTAAACTCAAAAAAGCTTTCTGGTTTTACTTCGTTTAACTTTGCAAATACATCAGTTGATGTTAATGATAGTCCGGATATAGCCGCAAGGTGGAAAAGGTCTCTTCTTGAGATGTTCATTGCTGTTTATCCTCCTGTCATCTTACTAATCCCGGTGCTTCTATTGTTGCACCGTTTGCTAAAGATGTAACATAAAGCTCTAAAGCTACCATCTCTTTTGATCCAAGAGGTAAAATCTTCATACCGGCTTGAGACATACACTGTTGAAATCTTTGTTCTATAGTAACTACCTTACTTTGAGTCATTCTATAACCTGGCCAGTGAGCTGCGGCGTTTGTTCCCTTTATTCCGTTGTATTCAGCTCCTAAAGGAGTTAATCTTTGCATTCTTAGTACCATACCAGCTGCAAACTCATGACAGGTTTGGCAAGATAGGTTTCTTTTTCCTCTTTTAAGATCAAATACGTATTTACCATACTCGTAGTATTCTTTTACTACAGGGTTAGATGATGTATCTACGTTTATTTTTTCGCCGGAAGCTATGTATTTAAGATATGTTAATAAAGCTGTGTTTTCTTGACTGTTTAGAGGAAAAGGTTTATCTACCCCTTGGTTTAATTTTTGACACATCTGTATTCTCTGTTGTAGGGATATTACTGTGTTTAACTTTGGTTCGTACTTAGGATAAGTTCCTACAGCCTTTTTTAACTTTTCTTCACTGTGGCAAGAAGCACAAGATTTGTTGGAAGTTCCCATAGGTTTGTTAAACAGTGCTCCACCTACTTCTTGGGCAAAAACCTCTCCCGGGTTTATACCTGATTTATAAAGTGCCAAGTCTTCTTCTGATATTGCCTGTCCTGCTTCTTGAGATATTGATTTATTTACGCCGTAAGTTGTTAATGCTACTGCAAGTCCAAAAAGCAAGACTTTTCCCTTTAATTTCATAGCTGGTATTCCTCCTTTTTAGAAGATTTGAGAAAAGAGGGCTTTTAAGCCCTCAAAAGAGATTAATCTACTTTTATATCTATTACTTTTTCTGTTACTTCACCTTTGTTGTCTTTCCAAACGATTTTTAAAGGAGCTGATTTTGTAGCTTTTACATAGAATGAGATAAATGGGTTTGCACTTACTGATGCGGATACTTCCATCCATGTTATCTTCTCATCCCCATAGTAAACTTCTACACTTGTGATGTAATGTGCTGCAATGTACTTCCCAGATTCTTTATCTTTTACCAGTCCAGTGTCCATAGGATGCATTATTACAGAGTCTATTCTAATCAAATCTCCCTTTTTATACTCTTTTGGGTTTATCTTTACTAAAGCTTGTCTTGCCATTGTTTAATCCTCCTTTTTTTTATTATCCACATCCACCGATTGTGACTTTAACCGGTTTTTGTGTTTTTATAAAGCTACCATCTGCAAGTTGAGCTACTGCAACTACGTTCATAGTTTCTGCCAGTCTTATTCTGGTAGATATGTAAGCTTTACCGTTTGCAGGTGTAAAGTAAACACTCATAGTTCTTGCATTGTGGTTTTTGTCTGCGAGAATGTGTATGGCTTTTACTTGTTCTATAGGTAGTTCTACTTCTACAGTAACAGGTACAACTGCTCCGTTTTCTGCAATCTCAGGAGCTACGAGTTTAACTTTGTCTGAGTCTGATACAGCTTTTCCACCTGTTATCTCTTTTAGAGCCTCATCAAAAGGCTTCTTAGGTGGAGGGTTGTCCACTAACTCCGCAGCTTTTACGTCTGTAAAGACACCACTTCCTAGTAAAGCTGTTGATACAGCTGCTAACGATGTTGTTTTTAAAAACTCTCTTCTGTTCATAAAATACCTCCTATTTTTGTTTCATAAAATATTCATCCATTGTCATCTCTTTATAACTTCCAGATGCGAAGTAGTTAAGTATTTTAACAAAGTCTTTCTCTTCCCATGCACCAAAAATTGTTTTTATCTTACTTCCATCTGGATTTAAAAAGTAAAACATTGGAGTTCCTACAAAGCCATACTTCTTTCTTACTTCTATTCCTTCGTTGCTACACTTTCTAAGCTTTACAGGTATAAAATGTTTGTTAAGCAGTTCTTCGACTCTTTTGCTTTCAAATACATTAAAATCCATAATATCACAATAATGGCAGGAAGGAGAGTAGATGTAGATAAATACTATTTTATTTTCCTTCTTTGCCTTCTCAAAGGCTTGGTTGTAAGGAACCCAGTTTATCTGGGCATTTGAAAAACCTATTAACACAAGTAAAGCAAGTATAACCTTTTTCAACTTATCACTCCAAACTTAAAATGTAAGCAGTTAACTGACATACTTCTTCGGCTGTTAACTGTCCTGTTGTAAGTTGAACTGTCATTATGTTGTAGTATGGTACACTTTGAAGTTCTTTTGGGATTAAAATTCTTCCGTCTGCTATCTTTTGATGAAGCCAGTCAACTGTCTTTGGCTCTCCTCTGTAATCTGGAGCTTTAAACAGTCCATTTTTATAGCCTGTAAGGTCTGGTCCTATGTTTCCACAACCTTTTGCTTCAGGGGCACAGTGGCAGGCGACACAGTTCCCTTTACTTACTTCCATAAATACTTTCTTACCTTTTTCAGCTAACTTTTTAATACTTTCTTTATCTGACAAGTTACAAGAAGAGTCTATAGCGTATAACCTTGGTTCAGGAGGCACATCTTTTAGCATAATACTTTTTGCTTCTGGATTTTCTATACCAGCATCTTGAAGAGTCAAAGCAAAGGCTAAAGCAGAAATTCCAGTTATCGTAGCTACCGTTGTTAGTATTACTTTTTTTAGTTTCAACTTAATCCTCCTGCATAAGTATTTTGTATTGTACTTATGCAACTTCCATGCCAAATTGTAAACATGTATTTACAATTGTTAAAATCTCTTAACATGTCCATAAAAGGACAGAAACTGTCCCAAATGGAACAGTTTAACCAAACATCTCTCTCCATAGTCCTTTTGCCCATTCGTGATATCTTTTAACTGTGGACTCTCTTCTAGTATTGTCTTCTCTGTGAATAGGTGTAATTATATTTTTTTCTCTGTTTATCTTGAAGCTTGTCTCTGACATTATAGCTTCTTTATCACTAACCATAGAGTAGCAAAGTACCATTAAAAGCTCTTCTTGTTTTAATTTTTTACCTGTTATTCTTTCCGTTATGATGTTTGCTACTATCTTACCTTGCATATTTGCACCAAAACCAGACTTTGGTAAGAATGTTCTTGCAGAGTCTCCTATAACGAAAACGTTTGGAACTTTCGTCTCAAATGTAAATGTTTCAACTTCTACCCATCTTTGATTGTTTTCTAAAAGTCCTATTTTTTCTAAGAGTTTTGATGCTTTCATAGGAGGGATTATGTTGGCCAGCTTAAACTTAAAGTCTCCGTTCGTTGTTTTTACAACATTGTTTACAGTATCTATCTCCTTAACCGTTGTTCCTGTAATGTAATCTGCGTATCCTTGGTAAAGTTCGTAGTAAGCTTTCATAAACCCTTCTGAGTTAATGACAGGTCTTTCGTTTGCATCTATAAAGTAGAGATGGGCTTTGAGTTTTCTTTTTGTTATGTAGTTTAGTATTAGTGCAGCTCTTTCGTAAGGAGCTGGAGGACATCTGTAAGGGTAAGATGGGACTGTAATAACGATATCACCACCATCAAAGCCTTCTAACAATCTTTTTAAGTAAAGATGTTCTCCACCGGGTTTAAATGCAGGTGGATACTTTATAAAGAAATCTTTTTGAGATTTGTCTATATCGTAGGATATTCCGGGAGATAAAACTAAGAAATCGTAAGATATCCTATCGTAAGGAGTTATAACTACCTTTTTGTCTAAGTCTATATCCATTACTTTAGTGTTTATAAAGTCTATGTTATATTTAGCCTTTAAAGGTTCGTATGGAAAACACAAGTTGCCAAACTCGTAAAAGTCTCCCAAGTAAAGATTACTCATAGGACAGGATACAAAGAAAGGGTTTTTGTCTATTAGTGTGATAGATATGTCAGGTAGTAGTTTTCTTAGCTGTCTTGCTGTAGATACTCCACCGTATCCTCCACCTACTATAACTACTTTTGCCGATTTTGTAGATTTAGCGGCTTCTTCCTTTGCAAGGGACACATCAGGTATAAGGTTAGTTGCTGCCAGTGCAACACTACCGGCTAAAAACTGTCTTCTGTTAACATTTAATTTGTTCTTTAACATACTTCCCTACCTCCATAACGACGGTTTTATCTAACTGTTCTTTTGCTTTTTCTAAACCACCATACTGATCTATAAGATCAGATTTATACATATCAAAAAACTCTTCAAACTGATTTATACCTAAGACACCAGTAGCGTATATTTTTCCTTCTTCTTCTATAAGTTCTATACATGCAAGAGGTACTTCAGCTGGACCTTCTAATACTTGCCCTCCACTTTTTGGATCAAATACGGATATATGAGCACAACACTGGATTACACCGCTTTTTCCTGTAGTTTGTGATTTTTCGTTAGAAGGGTAGTAATTTATTAATGAAAAGTCTTTGCTTGGATAACTCCATTGGTGGGGACATATTGCGCTGTAAGCCACGATACTTTTTTTCTGTCCTATGCCTCCTTTGAACTCATACTCTTTACCGTTTGAAAGTTTTACTTTTGTAGGTTTAACCTCTTCACCAGTGTTTATAATATAACAAGGAGTTGACCTGTAAGGGTAGTAGAATAAGAGAGCGGTATTTGGACTTATATCTTTTACTGTAAATGGAGTTAAATCTTCTTTCACTAAAAGTGCTTTTTGGTAAGCTTTATAGGTTTCTTTTTCTGAAGCTAAAATAGAGTCAAAAAAACCTTTTGAGAACATACTTCCAACTGCCATGAGAGAGCAAGTTTTTATAAGATCTCTTCTATTCATCACTTACCTCCTACTTTTTACTCTAAACTATTATAAAATAAAAAAAGGGGCTTTAAAGCCCCTCTTTCGTATATTTGTTATAATTTCTTTTCTACAAGACAATCTTAAATTACACTTTTCCCCAAGTGTCTGCGACGATGTTGTCATACCAAACCTGAGCGTAAATTGCTTCTTTCTTTCTGAATTTTTCGTCCATTCCTGCAGGAGATACTCCACCTGCACCTTGAACTGCTGTTATTCCTTTTTCGTTGACGTTGTAAACAGCTGCTACAGATATTCCATAGTCAGGTGATACGAGACTGTAGCAAATGTTGACTATAGTTATGTCTTCTGGATTTTTACCGTTTATAGATGCCACTATTGCAGCTGCTGCAGCTTTTCCATGACTGTTTGCAGAGAAACCAGATTTAGGCATAATTGTAGCAGCTGAGTCTCCTATTACATAGATATCTTTTACATTTTTTGACTCAAATGTTTTTGGATTTATTTGAGCCCAGCCTTTATCATCTGCAAGACCAAACTTTAATACTAACTCTCCAGCTTTCTGATGAGGTATAAAGTTAATAACGTCTCCTTTTATCTTTTCTCCGGAAGAAGTGTAAACAATCTTTTCTTTAGGGTCTACTTTTACTACTTTACCACCTAAATCTGCCTGTACCCACTCAACCATATTTCCGTAAAGTGCCTGCCAACCTTCCATAAACAGTTTTTGTTTTGCAAACTCGTTTTTAGCGTCAAGTAGTAAAACTTTAGATTTTGGTTTGTTGTTTTTAAGGTACCAAGCAACTAAAGAAGCTCTTTCGTATGGACCGGGTGGACATCTGTAAGGGTTTGGGGGTATTACCATAACAAATGTTCCACCGTCTGGCATAGCCTCAAGTTGTTTTCTAAGTAGTACTGTCTGAGGTCCTGCTTTCCATGCGTGAGGTAATGTTTCTGCCATTTCAGGTTTTGCACCTTCTACAGCAGAGTAGTTAAAGCTAATTCCCGGAGATACAACTAACTTGTCATACTTTAACTTTTTACCATTATCTAAAGTTACCGTTTTACCTGCAGCATCTATTTCTACTACAGTTTGATGGACTATATTTACACCGTACAAATCCTTAAGTTTAGAAAAATCTACTTCTATATCTTCTAACTTTTTAAATCCACCTATAACGGTATTACTAAATGGACATGTGTAGTACTTTGTACTTGGTTCAACTAACGTAACAGATATATCTTTGTCAAAAACTTTTATGTATTTTGCAGCAGTAGCACCACCAAATCCCCCACCTATTACTACAACATGAGCTTTACCTTTTACTGCAGATTCATCAACTTTAGAAGACATTGCAAAAGCTTTACCACCAAGTAATGTTGAAACTCCTGCTAAACCTGTTAGTTTTAGTAAATCTCTTCTGTTTATCATCTTACTCCTCCTTTTATGTTTACTTTAAAGTTGCTAAATACTCTGCCACTTTTTTAATCTCTTCATCTGTGTATCCCTTTGCTAATCTATTCATTATAGTTCCTTTTAGTTTGTCTTCTTTATACTGTAGTAATGTTTTTTCAATAACTGCTGCTGGTTTACCTACTATAGAGTAACCATTTTTATTTACTGTTTTGCCGTTTGGACCATGACAACCAAAACATGTAGCTGCTATAACTTTTGCACTCTCTACTGCATGGGAAGGAATCCACATTCCTAAGATTCCTGCTGTTAAACCCGCTAAAATAAATCTTTTCATACTAAATACCTCCTTTACTATGTATTTCATAAGATTATACCTCGTTTTTAATAAAAAAGCCCTCCTTTGATATGGAGGGCAACAAGAGGTGCTTTGTCAGGTGACCAATCTAAAGATGATGTTCTTGTAAAGTCTACAAATTTTTTATTATTCATAGTGCCTACTAAATCATTTCTTGCCCACCATTTTCTCTCATAAATCATAGCCATTAAAAGGTCAAGGTTGGGTATTTCTTTAGTGTGTAAAGCTAAAACACCGAAAGTTTGAGGTGTTTGTCTCCAGTTTGCGTCAGATATAAATCTTTGATCGTCAAGGTTTACTCTAGTTCTACCAAATAGTAAAGTTGTTTTACCCCATGTGTATGATACTTTTGCTTCTGTTAATCTTGTTATTGAAGGGTCTGCTATGAAAGCATATTGATTCGTCTCACCGTAAGTTCTCTTTTTATCTATTAGATCAGAAACATCGTTTAGCTCTAAGTATGCTTTTAATAACGGTATGTTAAATATCTTATCTATGTGTGCTCCTAATCTTATTCTTGTTGTAAGTGCTGTTGCATCTTCTATAGCTCCGGATGTAGCATTTTTACTTGTCCAGTCAAATCTTGGTCTGATTTCAAGCTCTGGCTTGAGCTCTCCTATAAATGTTTGTATCTCTGCTTTGGCATCGTTGTAGATGCCTGCTGCAGCTACTGTCAGCAATCCTGCTGCCATGAGACTTTTCACTTTTCTCATAATACCAACCTCCTAAAGTTATTGTTAAAAATTCTTAAAAGATTTTATTTTTTTTTCTAAATCTTTGTCAAATACATATTTTTTTTATAGTTATTTTTATATGTTAATATTAGGATATTCAAAGTTTAGAATACTTATAAAAGACCGAAGTTTTTCATCTTTGTTCTAAGTTGTTTTCTTGATATTCCAAGTCTTTGAGCTGCTTTTGTTTGGTTAAAGTTCTCTTCTTGTAAAACTTTTAGTATTATGTTTTTTTCTATTTCATAAAGGTTTAAACTTTTTTCTAAGTTTATCTTGGATACTAAAGGCTTTTCTTTTATTCTTTGAGGTAAATGTTGAGAGGTTATTATCTCTCCTTGGCAAAGAACTACAGTCCTTTCTATTATGTTTTCAAGTTGTCTTACATTTCCGGGCCAGTCGTATTCCATAAGAATTTCCAGAGCTTCGTTATCTATATCGTATATATTTTTATTGTTTATTTTACTAAATTTCTCTATAAATCTTTTTACAAGTAGAGGAATGTCTTCTTTCCTTTCCCTTAAAGGTGGGATTTTTAAGTGAATTACATTTATCCTATAAAATAGGTCTTCTCTAAATTCTTTATTTTCTACCATCTGTTCAAGGTTTCTGTTGGTTGCTGATATAACTCTACATCTCATCTTTATTAAAGAAGTCCCGCCTACTCTGTAAAACTCTTTTTCTTGAAGTACTCTCAGAAGTTTTGCCTGCATAAAAAGAGGCATTTCTCCTATCTCATCTAAAAATAAAGTTCCTTCTCCCGCTAACTCTATTTTTCCTATCTCTCTACTTGCAGCTCCTGTATAAGCTCCTTTTTCGTGTCCAAACAGTTCATTTTCAAAAAGTTCTGATGGTATCGCAGAACAGTTGATAGGTACAAAAGGATTGTTTGCCCTTCTTGACCTTTTGTGGATAGCTTTTGCCACAAGCTCTTTTCCTGTTCCACTCTCTCCCTCTATCAAAATATAAGACTCACTTTTACTAACTATTTCTATTTCGTTGAATAACTCTTTCATTTTTTTACTTTTTCCGATAATACCCTCAAACTCTTCTACTTCAAATGGGTTTGATTGTTTTTCTTTGTAAAACTGAATAAGCTTTATAAGGTTGTCTGTATCTATAGGTTTTGGTATGTAATGATTAGCTCCTTTTTTTACAGCTTCTACAGCTCCATTTATAGACCCGTATGCAGTGATGATTATAAAAGGCGTTATACTGTCTTTCTTCCTAAAATCTTCTAAAATCTCTATTCCAGTCCCATCTTCCAGCAAATAGTCAGACAAGATTAGATTATAAATGTTTGTGGTTAACTTTGTTAGTGCTTCAGACTTACTTTTTGCGGTATCAACTTCATAGCCTTCTTTTGTAAGGACTGTTTTAATAATTTTTAAAATACTCTCTTCATCGTCTATCAACAAAACTTTAAACATCTTTACCACTCCTGTCTACTGGTATTTCTATAATAAATTTAGTGTATTTTCCATACACAGATTCAACGTTTACAGTTCCACCGTGTAGAAAGATTATCTTATAAACCATAGGAAGTCCAAGTCCTGTTCCCTTTGGTTTTGTTGTGAAAAACGGCTTAAATATTTTTCCTTTGTTTTCTTCTTTTATTCCTATTCCGTTATCTTCTACAGTTAATCTTATTTTGTCTTTATTTCTCAAGTACTCTGTGGATATTTTTATAATTGGGTTTTCTGTATTTTTTTCTCTTATTGCATCTATTGAGTTTAATATGAGGTTAACTAAAACTTGTTTAATTAAATTTTGGTCTATAAAGGTTTTTGGAAGGTTGTTATCAAGTTTTAAATCTACCTTAATGCCGTAATCTTCACAGTCATATATAAGCAGTCCTATGGAGTTTTTTATAACCTCGTTTAAATCTTCTTGGGAAAACTTTGGTTCTATCAATTTTGAGAAGTTTAAAAATGAAACAGTCATATCGTTTAATCTGTAGCTTTCTTCTTTTATGATTTTACCAAACTCTTTTATAATCTCATCGTTTGCGTTGTTTTTTATGTAGTTGGCAGCGTTTGAGATTGAGTAAAGGGCGTTTTTTATCTCGTGGGCAATCTTTGCACTCATCTCTCCCATTGCAGCCATACAGCTTAGGGTTTCTCTTTCTTTGTATGCCTCTTCAAGTTTATTTATATAATCGTTTAAAGAAGAAAGCATCATATAAAAACTGTAAGTAAGATTGTCTATTTCATCTCCTGATAACTTTGAAAAAACTTCACACTTTGGACATTCTTTTATAGACTTTTCACCTAAAGAAAAAAGTATCTCCTTACCATTTTTTGAGCCAAGCCAACACTTTTCAGTAATTCCTTTCACACAGATTACATCAGATTTAGTTTTTGGTTTAAACTCTACAGCTTCTTTAAGATTGTAAAATCCAGTCCAAAAAAGGTTTAGTATGCTTTCTTTTAGTTTTATAAGTGGATTTACTAAAACAGTTGAGATAAAGAAAGTTCCTAAAAAAGATGCCACTATTATAAATCCTACTATTAAAGAAAGAGGATAGATTATTTTCTTTATATCGTTGATAATATCCTGCTTTATCTCTTTAATATCATACAGAACAACAACTTTTCCGACAGGTTCTCCATCAACAGAGAGGTTATACTCTATCTTTTGTAAGTCTTTTTTTGGAAAGTTAGACTCAAGTTTACCTAAATACTCTAAATCTGTACTTCCTATTACCGTTTCATTTTTATCTAAGATAAACACATTTTTAACAGATTTTATACTTTTTAAAAATCCTACTAACTCATCTATCTTTTCAAGGTTTTTTACTATGATTTTATCTTTGTAGCTCTCTGACAGGTTTTTAACATTTTCTTCTAATGATTTTATCCTGTCTTCTAAGAGTCTTTCCTGAAAGTTATACACTGTAAACAGTATAGACCCTACAAGGACTGCTAAAATATAAACGGAGATTGATAAAGATGTTTTTAACTTTATAGACAGATTTCTTAAACTCTTCATTTTAAGACAGGAAACAGTTCAAGGACTTTTCTGTAATTCTTTATAATTTCAAACATCTTAGGTTGGGGTTTTACAAATCCATCAACTTCCATTTGTTTTAAAGTGTTCTCATCTGCGGAAAAAATAGCATACTCTATCTCTTTGTAAACTTTTTTATCAATATTTTTTGAAACCATAATTATATGTCTTGGAAATGAAGGTGATTTTGCTATAACTTTAACATACTGCTGATAATCTTTTATACTCTCTTCTTTTACTCCCGCTACATCTGCTATAGATGAAATCAAGGCAAGTATAGCTCCTTTGTCTGTTCCAGAGCTCCATATGTTAATAACGTCATGTTGAGTTATTCCTGCGTTTGCAAGCATGTAAAGGGGCATAACACAGTTGCTCATACATATAGGACTTCCCAAGGTTATCCTTTTACCTTTTACATCTTCTATACTGTTTATAGGACTGTCTTTTCTTGCTATTAAAACACCGTTTTCTACAGCTTTACCGTTGATTTTCATAACAGCAACAGCTTCTACGTTATACTGTCTTTTTAATTCAAAATAAACAACAGAACATCCTACTGCCATATGAGCTTCTTTCTTTTTAAACATTTGAAAGAGTTTTTCTATATCCTCTACTATTACTACGTCAACATCTTTTTTTATTTTTTCTGATAGGTACCTTGCAAAAACACTGTACCTTTTATACTCTTTTATAGGGTCTCCGTAAGATAAGACGGCAAATATTAACTTTTCTTGTGCAAAAGATACCGAAACAAAAAGAAGTAATAAAATTAACACCTTTTTTAGCATAAAGATAATATATTACAAAAACATTGAGTTAGCAAATACTTACATAGTATCTTGGTTTAAGTATTTTTTAAAGAAAATTTTAAAGTCATAATTTTCAATATCAGAATACTTTATCTTTTCAAAGCACATTCTTAAAGAGCAGATATAAACTATTGGAAAGCCTTCATAAGGATAACCTAATTTTCTAAAATTATTATCTTCTGGTGTGAAAGATAGACCAATATTCCAGAAAGGAAAAAATTCATAGACCTTATTATTAAACACTTTTTCTTTATTTACATAAATGCTAAATATCGGAGGCTTAAAGTAAAGGTATAGACCTAATGCTGTTTCTACAGTATTAAAGTTAGTAAGTTTGTTTAAAATACTGTTTTTTATATTTTCAAGATTTTTATTATCATCTAATAACTGATACTGGTATATTATCTTTGCTAACTTAAAGTTAAGAGATACAATACTGTCAACATAACTTATCCGATTTAAGTTTAATCCTGTATCTTCGTAATCTGTAAATAACCCGATTTTTTGTGAGTAATAAATTTTTAAGACTACATCTAACAAATTTTTGAAATTTTTTAAATATAAATCTTTTCCTGTAATTTGATAAAGTGTAAATAATGCATCTAAAGTGTTTATTTGATTGTCTAAAAAGTATTTATTTACTTTTGGAGTGTGAATAATTCCGTTTTGTTTAAACCCTTCCTTTATTATTTTATTCATTAAATTTTCAGCAATTTTTAAATCGTTATTATTTTTATTAAAAAGATAAGAATAGGCTAAGGTTTTTACCATTAAAGCATTTTCACCAAAGTAGAAGTTATCATCAAGAGGAAGTTTTCTTCTGTAAACATTTTCTAAAAATCTTCTGTCCTGTTTGTTTTTTGAAAAGTAAACCTCTCCAGATACTAAAATTTTTCCTTCATCGTCAACTATGTCAGCTCCTTGACTGCCATAAAAATATTTTTCTTTTTGATTGTACAAAGTTTTTTTGGAAAAATCTAAAATCAGATTTGCATCATCAAGCAAGCTTTTATCCTTTAAAACAGAGTATGCGTTAAAAAATGCTAATGCAATACTGGCTTGGTCTCTTAAAAGTTTTTCATAATGAGGTTGTGTCCAATCTCTTTTAGTTGCATACCTGAAAATTCCACCTTCTTCCTTATCTATGAGTTTTTCGTATCCTTGCAGGGTTTTTTTCAATAAACTCAAGTTGTTTGGATTTTCTAGGTATTTTAAGATTAGGTAGTAAACAATATTATCAATAGGAAATTTAACTTCATCATAGTATCCACCGTATTCTTTGTCTATCATTCCTAATATGTTAGTGTTTACCAAATTAAAGACAGATTTATCTATCTTAGTTTCTTTTAATGAAAATGGTAACTGACTTTTTAATTCTTTCTCAGTTTTTATCTTTTCTATTTCTTCTTTTGAGAGTGAAGAAAAGTAAAGTAAGACTTTTTTCAGATCTTCTGGAGGAAGGTATAGATTGCCATAGATTAATGTTCCATCTGGAGTTAGTATTGCTGTTGTTGGTAGCCCTCCTTGATTGTATTTTTTATTAATATCTTTTCTTAAGTCTGCGTCAACTTTAACTGGTATAAATTTCTTGTTAATTATCTTAATTACTTCTTTATCAGAGTATGTTGTGGTTTCCATAAGATTACAGTAATGACACCATTTAGCTGATATATCTAAAAGAATTAATTTATTTTCTTTTTTTGCCCTCTTTAATCCTTCTTCAAAGTCAAGCCATTTTATCTCATTGGCCGTTGAACATCCTAAGACAAGAACTAAAATTATAAATAAAAAATAATGTTTCATTGAATTTACCTATTTGCCTAAAAATAAAAGTTTAGTTATCTTTAAAATTAAAGATATTGAAGGTAATAGCTATGGTGTATGTCATAATGTAAACTTTGTTCGAAATACCTTATAAAGGCGTTTATTTTGTGGGATTTTGCAGAAGTTGGTTTTTTTAAAAGGTTTGTAAGCTAAAGCTCTTTACAAGATTTACAATAGTTTTATTTACTTTTGGTATGTATCCAATTTTTTCTCCTAACTTTACTATTGCTCCGTTTAAGGCATCTATCTCTGTTTTGTTTCCGGATATTAAATCGTAGTACATTGAAGGGTAGTGGTCTTTTGTAGGCGGGATTAGTTTTGAGTAGAAAAATTCTATATAATCTTCTGGTGATTTAAAGTTTAGCTGTATATTGTTTAATCTACAGACTTCAAAAATTTCTCTTATAATCTCATTCATCAATTCTCTTGTGTAAGGATTTTCTGCAAGTTCTCCGTATCTTTTCTTTAGTATTGCACCTAAGGGGTTTAAAGCACTGTTGTAGAGTATTTTATCCCATAAAATCTTGTATACTTCTTTTGAAAAAGAAGCTGGAATGCCAGAATGTTTTATAGTACATACAACGTCAATAACATCTTTATCTGTAGCCAGGTTCTCTGGATGTCCTATTCGTACATCATCGGCGTTTACCGTAACTGTTGCATAACAGGGCTGGTTTATCTTACTTCCAAATATAACTCTACCAAGTAAAACTTTCTCTTTTTTTATATGGTTTATAGCTGTTTCATAGTTTCCATAACCGTTTTGAGTTAGTAAAACAAAAGTTTTTTCTTTAACTAAATCTTTTATCGATTTTACAACTTCTTCTGTATCAAAAGATTTTACTGCAACTATTATTAGGTCAAAATTTGTATTTAAGTCTTCTACTTTATCTACTACGGCGTCTAACTTTGCCTCGTGGACTCCCCATATACCGTCAACTTTTAAAGTTTCGCACTTATACTTACTTTTATCTCTAACAAGTCCATAAACTTTATGACCTGCTTTTTTTAAAAATACTGCAAAAACTGTACCTACTGCACCAAGTCCTACGATAAGGATGTTTTTCATTTTAACTCTAAAAACTTTGCTATTTCATCTAAATCTGGTGGTAGTTCTACTGGCTTTTCACTGGCTTTGATTACAGTATCAGGGTCTTTTAAACCGTTTCCTGTTAAAGTACACACAATAGTTTCTCCACCTTTGAAAACACCTTTTTTATAGGCTTTTATAACTCCTGCAATAGAAGCTGCAGAAGCAGGTTCACAGAAAACGCCTTCTGTTGATGCTACTAATTTGTATGCCTGTAGTATTTCTTCGTCTGATACTGCATCTATAAAGCCATTACTTTCTTTTGCTGCTTGTAAAGCTGGTTGCCAGCTGTAAGGATTTCCTATTCTTATTGCTGTTGCTATCGTTTGTGGATTTTTTATAGGAAAACCTTTTACGATAGGTGCAGCTCCTTCTGCTTGCCATCCTATCATCCTTGGTGTTTTTTTCACTTTACCAAGTTGATAGTACTCTTTGTAGCCTTTCCAGTAAGCTGTGATGTTTCCTGCATTCCCTACAGGTAAAAAGTGAAAGTCCGGAGCTTCTTCCAGATAGTCACATACTTCAAAGGCTGCCGTTTTTTGACCTTCTAATCTATAAGGGTTAACAGAGTTTACAACTTCAACAGGATACTTCTCTCCTATCTCTCTAACAATCTCAAGTGCATCATCAAAATTTCCCATAACAGCTATAATTTTAGCTCCGTAGACCATAGCCTGAGATAGTTTTCCTATGGCAACGGCACCTTTGGGAAGTAAGACGTAGGCTCTCATTCCAGCTCTTGCTGCATAGGCAGCTGCAGACGCTGAAGTATTTCCTGTTGATGCACATATTACAGCTTCTTTACCTGATTCCTTTGCTTTTGATATAGCCATAGTCATACCACGGTCTTTGAAAGACCCTGTAGGGTTTAATCCTTCATACTTTAAATAGATTGTAAGATTTTTATCAGGGGCTATCTCTTTTGACAGGTTATCTGCTTTTATAAGGGGTGTGTTCCCTTCGTGGAGAGTTATAATCGGTGTTTTATCACTTACTGGTAAGTATTCTCTGTAAGCTTCAATTATTCCTTTCCATTTACAGCCCAAGAAAAAATGCCTCCTTTATGTATTATTAGATTTTTGAAGTTCTTTCATAAGTTCTTCTGTTATTGGTCCTTCTGGTCTTCTGTTTATAAACTGTTGGACGACAGGGTCGGGATGGTTTTTAATCTCTTGAGGTGTTCCTATTGCGTAGATAACACCCTTGTGTATCATTGCTATCCTATCTGCTATATTAAAGGCACTCTCTAAATCGTGGGTAACAACTATAGAAGTGACTCCAAGCTCATCTCTTAACTTTAGTATAAGGTTGTCTATCATTGCAGAGGTTACAGGGTCTAATCCAGATGTGGGTTCATCGTAAAGTATGATTTCAGGATTGTAAGATATAGCCCTTGCTAAAGAGACTCTTTTTCTCATACCTCCAGAAAGCTGGGAAGGGTAGAGGTCTTCTATATCTTTTAATCCTACTAAAGCTAACTTTTGTGTTGCAAGCTTTCTAATCTCATCTTGGGGCATTTTCGTGTTTTCAAGGTAGTAAAATCCTACATTTTCCCATACTTTTAAACTGTCAAACAAAGCTCCTTCTTGGAAAAGATAGCCAATCTTCTTTCTAAACTCTATAAGCTCAAAATCTTTTAATGTTGTTATATCTACTCCATCAATGTAAATCTTTCCTGATGTAGGTTTAAGGAGTCCGATTATATGTTTTATGACTGTACTTTTACCGCTACCACTTCCTCCCATTAATACAAAAACTTCTCTCTCTTTTACTTCAAAACTAACATTTTTTAAAACTTCTTTCTTACCAAAAGCTTTTACTAAGTTCTCAACTTTTATCTTAATACTCAAACTAATTCCTCGTTTTTTTAAAGTATAAAAATTATAACACTGTCAGATCTATCTGAATAAAACTTTCTACCTGAGGATAAGGAAAATCTTTTATATACTCTGCATCATTCGGTCTTACCAATCTAACAACCTTCATTCCTGCTTTGGCAGCTGCCAGTATCTCATCAGGGTTGTCTGATAAGAAAAGTATTTCATCAGGATTTAAGCCTATACTTTGGGCTATTTTCGTGTAAGAGATAGGTTCTTTTTTGTTTCCAATGTTTGTATCAAAGTAGCCTGAAAACAGGTAATTTAAATCTCCAAAGTTTGTGTTTGAAAAAAGAAGTTTTTGTGCTTTTACAGACCCAGAAGAGTAAACGTATAACTTTATCGCATTTTCATACCACTGTTTTAACTTTTCATAGGCATCAGGATAAACATAACCTTTTAACTTTCCAGATTTATAACCTTCTTCCCATATAAGACCTTGAATTTCTTTAAGAGGTGTTATCTTCCTATCTTCTTCTATCCATTTCTTTAGAGTTTGAATTATCTCTTCTAAGGATAACTCCTTTCCTTCCACTTTTTTAACATCTTCTAATATTTTTATTATTAAAGGGTTGTCTTTGTTTTTTAGAATAAAATCTTGAATGTTTTCATAAGAGTAAGGGAATAAAACATCTTTTACAAAAGAGATAGGAGTTGTAGTTCCTTCTATATCAGTTAAAACAGCTTTAACCATCTATTGCTCCTTTTAATACGTTGTTATAGGGTCTTCTTCTATTTTTTTGTAGTTTTTAAGTATGTAAATGTAGTATTTTTTAACTTTGACTCCTCTATATTTTACATCATAGGTAGTCTGAAATTCTACAGATTCAAATCCAGATTTAACTTTTTCTGTTATAGGATGGTCTGCAACGTATATTCCCCAGTATCCTTTATTTTCATACTTTTTCAGTCCTTCCCACAAATCCCACTGGTTCATCCTTCTATCAACTCTTATACAATAAACAAAAGGTTTTCCTTCCATATAAAAACTAAGCTCTGATGATATATGATAAGAGTCTGAAAAAACAAAACTTCTATGATAGTCTTTTTTTAATGCACTAACAAACCCTCCCATCTCTTGCCAGCCTACAAGTCTTTTTGTTGGGTCTATTTTAGGTGGTAGAATGTTTGTAAGACCAACCTTATCTAAGATTGGTGTGTAAAAAAGGATAATGATAGATAGTAAAGATAAAGCCATTGGTGGTAATGCTAACTTTAAAAATCTTTTATAAATAAAATAACCTGTTAAAATATACAAAGTAGAGTATCCAAAAGCTGGCCAGTTTGCCTCAACATTTTTCTTTAAAGCCATAAATCCAAAAAAGAAGAAAACCACCAACGGTGATAGAGATAGATATATCAATTTTTCATCTCTTTCTTTAAAGGCTTTGTAAATTGAGTACACAAAAAATGGCAGTAAAAATAAAGAGTTAATTCCTATCTGTCCTAAGATGTAATCTCCAAAGTGTTTAAAGTTTAAACTAAACCCTTGCTCTGCCCCAGACAGTTTTCCTACATGCTTAAAACTTACAAAATCATGACTAAAATTCCAGTAAAGTACAGGTAAAGTAAACACTCCAGCTATAAAAATACTTATATAAAACCACTTTTCCTTAAAAGTTTTCCTTGAAAAGATTGTAAGGTATACAATCATCACAGGAAAGAAAAACACGATAGAATATTTTGATAAAAACCCTAACCCTGCAGATATACCTGTTAAAATCCAGATTATTGGTTTATTTTCTTTAACTGCTACGTAAAAAAGATAACACAAAGATAGATAAAAGAAAGCTAGTGGTGTGTCTGTTAGGAATAAAATAGAAGCTATATCGTAAGCAGGAATAAAGTATATAAAAACTGAGTTGAAAAAGGCTAATTTTTCATCTTTGAACAAGTACAGTGAAAATAGGTAAGTTGTTAAAGCTATCAAAAATCCAAGAATTATTGCGTTAATTCTGACTCCTATCTCTGTGTCTCCTAAAACAGCTGTTGATAAGAAGTTTAAGTATGCTATCAAAGGTGGTTTTGAGTAGTAAGATAAGTCTAAAAACTTAGACCAAAGCCAGTACTGTGCTTCTTCCGGAGACAAATCTATATCTCTAAACAAGACATAAAAGACTCTTAAAATTAAAACAACTACGTGAAAAATCAAAACTTTTTTTAGCATAATTTTAAAATCTTTCGTAGATAAATATTTTGCTATTTTTTAGATCGTACTCTTTTAGAAGTTTCAAATTTTCTTTATTCCTACAATCAATAAGGTAATACCAGTC
The DNA here is from genome assembly GCF_000021545.1 of Sulfurihydrogenibium azorense Az-Fu1. Lineage (NCBI taxonomy): Bacteria > Pseudomonadati > Aquificota > Aquificia > Aquificales > Hydrogenothermaceae > Sulfurihydrogenibium > Sulfurihydrogenibium azorense. Next base: position 1,552,840 of record NC_012438.1, on the reverse strand, counting down.
ATCTGATAAACTTGATTTTTTTATTACTTTATTCAGCTTTAAATCTAAGTATAAAGCGAAAACTTTTTCGTCATAACAATCAAAGGCTACATTTTTAGATTTGTTTATAGTGGTATAAATATCTTCTGCTATTGCTTTTCTTGATATCTTTTTTCCCATATATATAGGAATACCAATAAAACCTGCTAAAAATCTTAAAAGGATTATAAAAGCACTAATAGTTATAAAAACTTTTATCCATTTATCCTTACCAATGTTTACTATAAAGTAAGCAAAAATTATAGCAATGAGAGGAAATAAAGGAAGAATGTATCTTCCAGCACTCTTTGAGATAAGAAAAGGTAGGTAGTTAATTATAACTACTAAAATTAAAGTTTTTATTCTAGTGTCTATATTAATTTTTTTCTCTGTTTTATAGTACGATATAAAAATTAGCAAAACAACAAAACTTGCTGGTAAAAGTTGTTTGAGGTTTAATATCGGGAAAAATAGAACATTAGTTAGACGGTTTATTAAATCAAAATTATTATTTACATCCACTCTTGACAAGCTTTCATAGAAAAGAAAGTATAAATATTTTTCAGGATTAGCTGTATTTATTATCCATAAAAAAGAAATAAAAAGAGCAAAGAGTAAACCTGTTAACAGACTAGGATTAAGAACAATTTTCAGATTTTTAAAATAAACTATTAAACCAAGAAGAGTAAAGGTAAAAAAAGCTATAGATGGAAAGCCTTTCAATAAAAAAGAAATACCTAAAATAATTCCAGCAAAGAATAAGAAGATATTTTTATTTTCATAAAAACCTGTATATAGAAAAGTTATCATTAAAAAGATAAAAAATGTGTATGTAATATCTATCTCGGCTAAATAACCGTACCAAAATATCACATCAAAAAATGTTAAAAATATAAGAGATGAAATAAGACTAAAAATTTTATTTTTGAAAAGAGTAAAAGAGAAGATATATACAAGTATTGCATTTAAAACTAAAAAGGTTATAGTTAAAAATCTTCCTGTTAACTCACTCCATCCAAAAATAAAAGAGTATAAGATAATTAGCCAGTTAAATAAAGGAGGTTTTAAGTAGTAATTTTCTCCTAGTACTGTAGGTTGTAAAAAATTCTTTTCTTTAAACATTTCGTATGCAATTAACGTTCTAAGAGATTCTTCTCCCCTAAACTCTAAAACATCAAGGTTTGGAAATAAAGACAGTATGGCAAAAAGAATTAAAATAAGAATAATTTTTTCTCTCTCAAACCACATTCCAACCTCGCGGTATAAATATTTTTTCATAAGTCTTTATTGCATACCTATCTGTCATTCCTGCTATATAGTCAACAGCTGCTTGTTTCTATTTCGTAAAACATTACTGAAGTTAAAAAACGATTTTTAGAAATTAGATTAAAACTCATCTAAAGATTGTATCAAAATTGCCTTTTTCCTCATTTCCTTCAAAACCTCTATATCATCAGTTGAGTTTATTTTAGCCTTTACATCTTCGGGTAAAACTCCAAACTTTAACTCAAGTATTTCAAGGATTGAATCTTTTAGTCCTTGCTGTAGCCCTTGCTGTAGTCCCTCTTTTATAAACTTTTCTTTACCTGTTTTTAAAGCCTTTCCTATCCCTGGATAGCTCTCTAGCTCTTCCCATGTCCACTCTATCGTTATTGGCATCTCAAAATCCTCCTGTGTTATATAACTTCTTATCTCTTCCTCTATATTATTCCTTAATTTTACTTATTTCAAGAAACAGTGTAAATAACTCTTTCCTATCTTTTGGATTTGCTTTCTTTATCTCTTTTATCACATTTTCTACATAAAATTTAGGGTCTTCTATCTTACACAGTCCTGCAAGTAGTTTGTCTGTAATGTTTGGACTTTTTGCTAATTCTCTGCAAGGTACATCTTTCATATCTATCAGTCTATACCTGTAAGTCCAGTCTGAAAACTGGATTTTGTCTGACATTTTTAACGGCTCTTTTCCTAGGTATATACATACTTGAATTAAGTCTTTTGGTTTGTATTTGTCAGTGATAAGATAAAAATACTCAAACATTCTGTATGGCATAGAAGGGTCGTTGGTGCTTTGGATTTCAATGTGTAAAATGGTATTATCTTCCAATTTTACGACTAAGTCAGCTTCTCTGTTTTTAACGATTTTAAGGTCTGTGTCTTGAAGGAGTTGCCAGTTTATTTTTTTACCAAGGATTATCTCTATGAGTTTTGTAGCTGGGTTTTTAAACAGATGTTTAAGTAATAGGTCAGTTTTTATTTTTTCCAATACTTTATACTCCTACTTCTCTTAAACCACATGCCAGCTTTTTGGAATAAATATTTTTTCATAAGTCTTTATGGCATACCTATCTGTCATTCCTGCTATATAGTCAACAGCTGCTTGTTTTGGGTCATAACTTCCCCACAGGTTTAAGTACTTTTCATAGAATGGAATTTCATAGTAATGTTTTTCATAGTATTCAAAAAGAGCCTGTAGTATTCCTTTTGCTTTATCAAGTTCCCTTTTTACAGGGTCTGCAAAGTAAACTTTTTCGTATAAAAAGTCTCTCAGTTTATACATAGCATTGTAAATCTTTTCATCCATAACTATATACCTGTAATCATTTTCTACGGTAGAGTTTATAACACTCATAACAAGGGTTGATATCCTTTTAGATTTTGTATTGCCTAAGATTTTTACTACATCTTCAGGAATATCAGACTCTTTTATCAGTCCAGCTCTTATTGCATCTTCCAAATCATGATTTATGTAGGCTATTTTATCTGCTATTCTTACTATCTGACCTTCTAATGTTTTTGGCATGTTTCCTTCTGTTATTAAAGGTGATTTGCCTTTACTATGTTTTAGTATGCCATCTCTTGTCTCTTTTGTAAGGTTTAAACCTTTTCCTTCATTTTCTAACTTTTCCACAACTCTTAAACTGTGTTTTGCATGGTGATAACTTCCGCTTTCTTTTAGTATAAACTCTCCTGCATGTCCAAAGGGTGTATGTCCTAAATCGTGTCCATAACATATAGCTTCTACTAAATCTTCGTTAAGTCTTAGAGCCCTTGCTATAGTCCTTGATATCTGAGATACTTCTAAGGTATGGGTTAATCTTGTCCTGTAATGGTCACCTTCTGGAGATAAAAATACTTGGGTTTTGTGTTTTAGTCTTCTAAAGGCTTTAGAGTGGAGTATTCTGTCCCTATCCCTTTGGAATTTTGTCCTTACACTACACTCTGGTTCTTCTATATCTCTACTTGCATAGAGACTTTTAGCAGCCGAAGGATGTAAATACTTTATCTCAAACTCTTCTAAACTTTGGCGTATGTTCATATCAGCTCATATTTTATTAAAAGCTCTGCTATTTGAACTGCGTTTGTTGCAGCTCCTTTTCTAAGGTTATCTCCTACTATCCACATAGATAAGCCATTTTCAAACCCTGCATCTTTTCTTATTCTTCCTACAAATACATCGTCTTTTCCTGCTACTTCTATAGGTACAGGGTAAACGTTGTTTATAGGGTCATCTTCAACTATCACTCCGGGAGCTTTCATAAGAATCTCCCTTGCTTCTTCTGCTGTGATAGGGAGCTGTGTCTCTATTGTAACGGCTTCACTATGTCCTACGTAAACAGGAACTCTTACACAGGTTGGAGAGACTTTTATATCCGGCTCATGCATTATTTTTCTTGTTTCGTTTATCATCTTCATCTCTTCTTTTGTATAACCATTTGGCTCAAAGTTATCTATCCTTGGAATAACGTTAAAGGCTATGTGGTGAGGTAAAGCTTGAGGGTAGTAGTATCTGCCTTCCATTACCGCTTTTGTTTCATTTTCTAAGTCAGCAATTGCTGTAGCTCCTGCTCCGGATACAGCTTGGTATGTTGCAACAATTATCCTTTTTATTTTTTTAACTTTGTGGATAGGGTATAAAGCAACTACCATCTGGATGGTAGAACAGTTTGGATTTGCTATTATTCCTTTATGCCATTTTACATCTTCAGGGTTTACCTCTGGTACTACCAATGGAACATCTGGGTCCATTCTAAAAGCAGAACTGTTATCTATAACAACAGCTCCCTTACTTGCAGCAATAGGAGCCCATTTTTTACTTCTTTCCCCACCTGCAGAAAATAATGCTATATCAATACCTTTAAAAGAATCTTCACTTACAGCTTCAACTTTATACTTAACTCCCATATACTCAACTTCTTTTCCGGCTGACCTTTCTGATGCTAAAAATCTAATTTCATTTATAGGAAAGTTTCTCTCTTCTAAAACTTTAATCATAGTTTGACCAACTGCACCTGTTGCACCTAAGATAGCTACGTTATAAGACTTCATAGTGCCTCCTAAAAAAGTTTTGTTGTAAAATATTTTACAATACTTTAATTAACAAATTGGAGAAAATGAAGAAGTTATATAAAAACCCGGTTTTTATAATTGTTTTTCTAACATCTTTAATGGGGTTGCCTTTTTTAGTTTTTCTTATGGATAAGTACCTCTTAAAACTAAGTGAACCTGTTTTATTCTTAGCAGAACTTAGTATAATAACTATGGGTATAACTTCTGCAACAATAATTCTTCTGTTTTTCTTTAAAAAATAAAGGGGGTATAAGATGAAAAAGTTTTATTTATTTGCTTTATCAGCTTTAGTTTTATCTTCCTGTACTTCTGAAGATAAGATAGTTTCTCTTCAAAGGGAGATTTTAAGTATAAGACAGGACTTAAACGAGTTAAAAGACCAGACAAGGTCAAACACAGAAGCAATTACAAACCTTACTTCAAGGGTAGATAGACTTTCTCAAACTGTATCTCAAAACACTACAGACATAGAAAAATTGAAGGCTTCAAGAACCACTGAAGAAAAACCTCAAGTCAAACAACCTCCACCTCCCCAAGAGGTAAAGAGGGAAGGTAAAGAAGAGGTTACAGTACCTCAAAATGATAAACAGCTATATCAATACGCACTTGACCTTTACTTTAAAGGTAATATAGAAGAGTCAAGGAAAGCCTTTGTAGAGTTTTTAAAAAAATATCCAGATTCTGACCTTTATGGAAACGCTATATTCTGGGCAGGACAGACTTTCTACGCTGAGAAAAAGTACAAAGATGCAATAGATGTATTCAACCTTCTTATTCAAAAGTGTGATGAAGGAAAAATAAAAAGATGTGTTAAATATCCTGATGCTATGTTAAAGATTGGTTATTCTTACATAGAGATGGGAGATGTAGAAAAAGGGAAAAAGTACTTACAGGACCTAATTCAAAAGTATCCCGATACAGAACCAGCTTCCTTAGCTAAGAAAAAACTTGAGGCTCTTAGATGATAGAAAACCTGTATAAAATTCCAAACCATGTTGCAATCATTATGGATGGAAACGGAAGATGGGCTAAAAGAAGAGGTCTTGACAGAGTATACGGACATAAAGAAGGTGTAAAGGCAGTAGAAAAGACTATAAAGTTTGCTAAAAAGGTAGGTATAAAATACTTAACCCTTTTTGCATTTTCTACAGAAAACTGGCAAAGACCAATAGATGAAGTAAATACAATAATGTCTTTACTTGTAGAGTATATTAATGAAAAAATCCCAATGCTACTAGAAAACGATGTAAAACTGATTTTTATGGGAAGAAGGGAAGGACTGTGGGACAGTGTACTGGAAGCTATGGAAAAAGGAGAGAGGGAAACATCCCAATGTAGTAGTTTAACAGTGGTAATAGCTCTAAATTACAGTGGAAAGGCAGAGATTTTAGATGCTGTTAACAAAATCTTAAAATCTAACGTTGAAAGTATAGATGAAGAGAGTTTTAGACAGTTTTTTTACAGACCAGAGATTCCAGACCCTGATTTATTGATTAGAACAAGTGGAGAAAAGAGAATATCTAACTTTTTACTTTGGCAGCTTGCATACACAGAGCTTTACTTTACAGACGTTTTATGGCCAGATTTTGACGAAGAAGAGTTTTTAAAAGCCCTTTACGATTATCAAAGTAGAGAAAGAAGGTTTGGTAAAGTTTTAGATGAATGAACTTTTGAAAAGGGTTTTGTCTGGTTTAATTCTTTCTGTTTTAGTAATATCTGGAATTCTATACTTACCTGTATTTGCCGTTAAATTAGCCATAGCTTTTATAGCTGTTCTATGTGTTTATGAAGTTTTTAAATTAGTTGATAAAAAGCTTTTAGGTATTTACAGTAATGAAGTTTTAGTTGTTGGTTTTTTATCAGCTATTTCTATTTTGTTTTTTTCTTTCTACCTATCAGTTATGATTATCACTCTCTACAGTTTTTACAGAGCTGTTAAAAAGTACGATTTAAATTATCTAAGTTATAGTATTTTTGGATTTTTTTATGGTGTTTTTTTCCCATCTTCTTTAGGACTTCTTGTAGATATTGATAAGAATCTTTTATTTGTCTTGTTTGGTGTTGTTTGGACTGGTGATACTCTCGCTTACTTTTTTGGTAAAAACTTTGGTAAAAATAAACTTGCTCCGGTTTTATCTCCCAAAAAGACTTGGGAAGGTGCAGTTGGAAGTTTTGTAGGGTCAGTTGTAGGAGGCTTTTTGACGATAAAGTTTTTTAATTTTGAGCTTTACTGGATGATTCCGGTTTTAATCTCTGCTGTTTTGCTTCAGGTAGGAGATTTATTTGAAAGTTTTATTAAAAGACAGGTAAATGTAAAAGATTCTTCAAACTTAATCCCGGGACATGGTGGAGTGTTAGACAGGATAGACTCACTGATTTTTGCCTCTGTTGTGTTTTTTATATTTTATGAATTACTTAAATCTTTTTCCATTGCATCCTGGTAAGAGTATGGGAAAATCTTTACTGTAGAGCTGTTTTAACTCTTCTTTTGAAATATCTAATGTTCTCATGATCTACCCTCAGTTAAACACTCTTACTATATTATAGTAAGTATCCCTTTGTGCTGGGATAAAACCTGCATCTTTTATCTGTTTTACCATCTTTTCTGGTCTTGGACTTGACACTTTAAACCCTGTGGAAGCCACTACATTTTCCTCTATCATTGTACTACCAAGGTCATTAGCTCCAAACCTTAAACCTACCTGTCCTATCTTCATAGTTTGGGTTACGTGGGATGATTGAATGTTATCAAAGTTATCAAGGTAAATTCTTGAAAGTGCTAAAACTTTTAGATACCATACAGAAGTTGCAGGCTCCAAATGGTCTAACATAGTATTACCTTTTTGGAAAGTCCAAGGAATAAAAGCTGTAAAACCTCCTGTCTGGTCTTGGAGTTGTCTAATGTTCTCAAGATGCTGTATTATATGTTTTGGTTTTTCAACATGTCCAAACATCATCGTTGCTGTAGACCGCATTCCAAGTTCGTGGGCTGTTTTGTGGACTTCAAGCCACTGGGCGGTAGTTGTTTTGTTTGAGGATATTAAAACTCTAACCTCGTCAGATAAAATCTCAGCTCCACCACCTGGTAGGGACATAAGTCCTGCCTCTTTTAACTTTTCAAGCACCTCTCTTATACTCATTTTTTCTAACTTTGCAATGTAGTTTACTTCCGTTGCAGAAAGAGAGTGAATCTGCACTTGTGGAAATCTCTCTTTTATTCTGGAAAAAAGTTCTATATAAAAATCTAATCTAAGGTCAGGGTTGAGTCCTCCTTGCATTAAAAGTGTAGTTCCTCCCCAGTTTATGAGTTCTTGTATCTTCTCAAAGATTTCTTCTAAATCAAGTACGTAAGCATCTTTATCAGACTTTCTTCTCTGAAAAGCACAAAACTTACACCCTGCAACACATATGTTTGTATAGTTAATATTCCTATCAACAACAAAAGTAGCTATATTATCAGGATGTTTTTTCTGTCGAACAAAATCTGCAAGTCTTCCAAGGGTTAAAAGGTCATAATTTTCTAGCATGTATAGAGCTTCTTCTGGAGTTATCCTTTCTCCTTCTAAAATTTTGTCAGTTAAAACTTTTTCTTTAAGCATTTACACTTGCCTCTACTTTATTTTTAGGATTACCTTCTAAGTAAGATTTAAGGTTGTCTAACGTTATATCAAGTATTCTGTATAAAGCATCTTTTGTGTTGTAAGCGTTATGTGGTGATACTATAACATTTTCTGAATGTAAGACGTAGAAAGACTCTAATGCTTTTTTTAGTTTTATCGCAGGGATATCATCTCTTTTTAAGTACTCTTCTTCTATTAAAACTTCTTCAGCTTCAAAGGTGTCTAAACCAACTCCACCTGCAAGTCTTCCCTCCTTAAGTGCTTGGACTATTGCTTCCATTTCAACAACAGGACCTCTTGAAGTGTTAATAAGCATTGCATCAAGTTTCATAAGCTTTATGTTAAACTTATTTATTAAGTGATGAGTAGATTTGTTGTAAGGAACGTGTAATGTTACTATATCAGACATTCTAAGTAAATCTTCAAGTCCGACGTATTCAGCTCCATACTTATCTATCAGCTCTTGGTCTTTATACCTATCGTAAACAAGTATTTTCATACCAAAGCCGTAAGCTATTCTTATAACATGTTTTCCTATTCTTCCAGCTCCAATTACACCTATAGTTTTTCCCATCAAATCTATTCCTGTTAAACCGTCCCTTGAAAAGATACCTTTTGAAGTTCTTTCTATCATTGGTTTAAATTTTCTTGCTAAAGCAAGTATTAAAGCAAAAGTATACTCTGCAACCGTGTTATTTCCGTACCCTGGAACATTACAAACAGTTATACCATTTTTTGAGGTGTATTCAACATCTATATGGTCATACCCAGTAGAACGTGTAATGATGAGTTTTAAATTCTGCATTTTACTTAAAACATCCTTATTTAACTTTGAGTATATAAACACTATAGCAACATCTATATCTTTGTAAAGGTCTACATTTGTATCATCAAGAGGCTCTTTTGTAAATCCAAGATCTACATCTAAGCCCATATCTTTTATCTTTTTTTCTAAGTAAAGTCTCTCCCAATCTTCCACTTCAAAAAAATGAACTTTCATAGTCGCATCCTCCTTGGTTTTACCCTTATTATACTATAAATGTACTGATTTTAAATCTAAAAGCACCATTATAAACCTATCTACTCCCAAAGATGCACCTGCTGATTGAGGAAGGTTTTTAGCAGCTTCTATAAATTCTAAGTCTAAAGGGTAGTTAAACCCTTCTTTCTTTTTGTTTTCTAAATCTTTAATTAATCTTTTTTCTAGTTCTTTAGGGTCGTTTAACTCATCATAACCGTTGACTAATTCTATACCGTTTATGTAAGTTTCAAACCTTTTTCCTTTACCGTTTTCTACCTTTGCAAAAGCTGACAGCTGAGGTGGGTAGTCGTATATAATTGTTGGTTTTTCTACTCCTAAATTTGGCTCTACATAAAAGGCATAAATATGAAAAAATAGGTCTTCCCAGTTATCACTTTCTTTAAAGAAAGGCTCATTTTGTTTTAAGAATTCATTCATTTTATCAATATTGTCAGGGTAAATTTTTGTGTATTTATAAAAAGCTTCATCTACAGTTATTTTTTCCCAGTTTGTTAAATCGTAGGTTTTTCCTTTGTATGTGATGACAGGTTTTTTATACAAAGAAATAGCCGTTTCTATAAATATGTTTTTGGTATCTTCCATAAGGTCTTCAAGGTTGTAGTTTACTCTGTACCATTCAAGCATAGTAAACTCTATTTTGTGTTTGTAAGACCCTTCAAAATTTCTAAAAACTTTTGTTATTTGAAAGATGTCTGATTTAATTTGAGAAAGAATTTTTTTCATTTTAGGTTCCGGAGAGGTGTGGAGAAACTTTTTTATTTTTTCTTTTTTTTCGTTGAAAACGAAAAGTTCTATAGGATATATATTACTATCTAAGTTTGGATAGTCTAATAAGATGTCTGTAAAGACCTCTATTGAACCTGTTTTATAAAAGTATTCTCTAATAGATTGATATATCTTAGATTTTTTTTCAAAGATCTCTTTCATAGATAAAAGCGGGCAGATGAGCCCGCAATGTTTTAACCTTCTATAGGATATACACTAACTACTTTTCTACCTTTAGATGTTTCAAACTTAACTTTTCCATCAATTAAGGCAAAGAGAGTGTAATCTTTTCCCATTCCAACATTTTTACCTGGGTATATCTTTGTTCCTCTCTGTCTGACTAAGATATTACCAGCTCTTACGATTTGTCCGTCGTATCTTTTAACTCCAAGGCGTTTTGATATACTATCACGACCGTTACGTGTTGAACCACCACTTGCCTTTGATGCCATATTTCATCCTCCTTAAGCTATTTCTTCAATCTTTATTAAAGTAAATGGTTGTCTGTGTCCGTTTAACCTTTTATAGTTTTTCTTTGGTTTATACTTAAACACTAAAACTTTTTTGTGTTTTCCGTGCTTTAGTACAGTTGCTTTTACACTACCTTCTGTTTTCAAGTTTCCTTGGTCATCTCTTACACATATAGCAGGAAGCTCTATTTTGTCTCCTTCATTAGCACAAAGCTTTTCTACTTTTAAAAGTGTTCCCGGCTCAACTTTATACTGCTTTCCACCTGTTTTTATAACAGCGTACATAAATGCCTCCTTTTCTTTGGAATGTTAGATTAAATAGTATACCATAAAAATCACTCTTGTAGCAACATCTTTGCAATAGACTCAAAATCGTATAAATCACTGTTTATCTTATCTATACTTTTAAAATCTGTTGTTTCAAACAAGGATATATACTCATCTTTAAGTTTAGATACGATGAAGTCGTAAGCCTGTTTTTCTCTTGTTATAAGTGGGACGTCGAATTTAGAGTCTTTTATTACATGAAAAAGTTGGATTTTTTGCTTATCAAAGTCCATAAAAGAGTAGTAAGAGTAGTCTCCCATTATTATTCCTTCAAAATTTTTCCAAAGTTTGTAAAACTCCCTGTAAAACATAGGTGATAGTTTATCTAAATTTTTAAAGTATACAATATCAAATCCTGATAAGTTCTCTACCAGTAAAGAGTCTGGGCTATAAATAGCTTCACAAGGTATTACAACGTAAATTTTAGAAGACAAACCTATCTCTACATCGTTTAAAAGGTAGTTTAAAAGGTATCCTGTAAAAGCAGTGTCCTGTGTTCTTAAAACAAGTCTTTTTTTCTTTCCACTACCTACCTTTTTAAACTCTTCAATTAAATCTACGAAACTCCCTGTCTCAGGGAATATCTTCCTACAGCTTATGGTATAGTTTACAGGTGAAGGAGTCCTTAAAAATGGCTTTATTTTCAGAGCAGACAGTATCTTATTTACAAAAAATACTACTTCGTTTAGAAAATCTACAGCTTCATTTAAAGACATTCCAAATCTTCTGAGTTTGTTGTAAAGTGTGTATCCACTTTTTTTGTCGTTGTAAACAAGGTAGTTTAAACCTAAAAAGATTAAGTAAAAGATGTAGGCTCTCTTTAAGTTTCTGTTAGAGAGGTTCAGCTGCTGAGTTTGTAAAGATAGCTGTGGGTTAAGGATTAAATGGGCAAGTTTATAACTGTCGTTCACTTCAACTAAAAATTTAAACTGTCTGTTTAGAAAGTCTTTATTTATGGATAAAAAATCATCTCCAAAAATAACTTTCTCATAAATCCTTGTCATGTAAGAGTAAAGTTTTACTGTATTTTTTATTAACTTTTTATACTTCTCATCTTTGTTTACAAATAAAACAATAGAAGAAGATATAAGCTCAAGTAAAAGTAAAAGCAGTCCTGCTTTCTTTTTAGGCTGGAAGGATATTAAAGGTGGGAGTTTCTTAAAAAGCTCTACTTTAGTTAGATTAACTTGGTTAAACTCTTCAAAGTCAGGTAGTGGAGATTTGTAGGTTGTTATAAAAAGTTCAAAATATTGGTAAACTAACTTTTTTAATCTCTCTAACCCAATCCTTGATATGGCTGTGGGTAAATCTTTTATTTCTTCAACAGCACCTTCTGATATGGAGTTTGCTGTTTCAATAATTTTATTTTTTAGTAAAGTTAAAGGATTTATTAAAAAAGCTAAACTTTCTGCGTCTGAGTTAGGGTCGTCAACCTCTGCAAGAAGATTTATAAGGTTTATAAACTCTGGTGATAGATTTATACTGTCAAAATCTTTTTCAGATATAGAGTATTTTTTTGAAGTTGAGAAAGTTTTTAAGTATTTTGTATTTTTCTTTATAAAATCTATGTCTTCAAAGTCTTGTTTGAAAATAAAGTCTATCCTTGTTTCTGTTATCTCTTTTACAAAGCATCTGTACTCTTTCCCATTTATTTTGATTGGAACAATTAATCCTTCTTGAATAAGGTCTGTTTTTTTATCTGTTTTCACTCTTAGCATACTTTTTGATATAAATTCAGCGTATCCGTAATCTTCTATCTTTACATTTTCTAAGTAGTATCTATTCCAGTATAACTCAAACTCTTCCATCTTTCCCTCATCATAAAGATGATTTTTTTAAATTAGGTATATATTAACTTCTAAGGATATATTATAGCAGGTAATAATTATGAAAGTGCAAGCGTGGTTATCAGAAAAAAGGAAAGAAAATAAGGTTTTATGTAAAGCATGTTCTCAAAGGTGTGTTTTAGATGTGGAGGAGTATGGTAAATGTGGTATAAGAAAAAACGAAGATGGTCAACTGTACCTTACAGTCTATGGTTTGGCAGCTGCTTACAACATAGACCCAGTGGAGAAAAAGCCTTTATATCATTTTTTACCCGGAACAGATATATTATCAGTTGGAACTGTAGGATGTAATTTTAGTTGTAAATTCTGTCAAAACTGGGAAATATCCCAGTATCCAAAAGAACATAACTTTGAAGTTTTTGGTGTAAACCTTATGCCTCAAACTATTGTTAATATAGCAAAAACTCAGAACATTCCTTCTATAGCTTTTACCTATAACGAGCCAGTAGTTGTTTTTGAGTACGCTTACGACACATTTAAACTTGCTAAAGAGTATGGTATTAAAACCGTTTTTGTAAGTAGTGGTTATGAAACTAAAGAAGCTCTTGATACTATAAGACCGTACTTAGATGCAGCAAATATAGATTTAAAAGCCTTTACAGACAGATTTTATAGAGAAATCTGTGGTGCAAGGTTAAAGCCTGTTTTAGAGGCTATCGAATATGCTTACAAGCTTGGTATCTGGATAGAAATCACAACTCTAATAATACCTGGAGAAAACGATAGTAAGGAAGAGTTAAGAGATATAGCAAGATTTATAGCATCTATAGATAAGGATATTCCTTGGCATATATCAAGATTCTATCCTATGTATAAAATGACAGACCATCCACCTACACCTGTATCTAAACTTATTGAAGCTTACGAAATAGGAAAAGAGGAAGGTTTAAACTACATATACGTAGGAAACATAATAGATGAAGATAGAGAGTCAACCTACTGTCCTAACTGTCATTTTAAAGTTATAGAAAGAACTGGTTATGTTGGACAGTTTGTTAAAAATCATCTTGTAGATGGTAAATGTCCTAAGTGTGCTACCCCTATAAAAGGAGTGTGGAAGTAAAGCTACTTAACTATAAGGTTTAAAATTTTCCCTTGAATAAATATTGTCTTAACAAGCTGTTTTCCTTCTGTCCATTTTTTTACATCTACATTGTTTAGAGCTATATTTACAACTTCTTCCTCACTGGCATCTAAAGGAACTTTTATTGTAGCTCTTAACTTTCCGTTTACTTGAACAGGTATCTCTTTTTCTTTTTCTATAAGTAGATTTTCATCGTAGGTTGGATATGGATAGTTTATAGTAAATCCAGTATTACCTAACTTATTCCATAAAAAATCTGCCATAAAAGGAGTAAAAGGAGATATTAAAAGTATGAATTTTTCAAAAACTTCCCTTAAGACTTTTGGGTTTTTACTTTTATAATCGTATAAATCATTTAGCAGTTCCATCATTGCAGCTATCGCTGTGTTAAACTGAAAGTTTCTCTCTATATCAGACCTTACTTTTTTTATAGTCCAGTGTAATTTTTTTCTTATTTTTAAATCTTCTTCTGATAAGTTTTTAAAGTCTTCTTCACAGTAGGACACATCTTTTACTAAATCTAAGTGCTGAGTAATGTAATTGAAAAATCTTTTTACAAATCTGTGAGCTCCCTCTATTCCACTTTCTGTCCAATCAAAGTTATTTTCAGGAGGAGCTGCAAAGAGTGTATAAAGTCTTACTGTGTCAGCTCCGTACTTTTTTATCATCTCATCAGGGTCAACTGTGTTGTGTTTTGACTTAGACATTTTGTCTGATTTTCCGTAAGTTTCTTCAAGTTTTGATAATATACTTGTATCTATTGCCAACTTTTCAAGTAAAAGTTTTGCATTGTCGTTTATATTAAGATGGTTTTCTTTTAAAAAGTCCTTTATTTTCATCAACACTGCCTCTTATGTGTTATTCTTGGTCTTGTGGTTCTTCTTGTTCAAATTCAAACTCTATTTCTTTTTTAGGTGCAACAGTTGTTATAGCATGTTTGTAAACTAATACCTGTCTTGGTCCTTCTTTTAGCAGTATTGTAAAGTTATCAAAGTACTTTATCTTTCCTTCTAACTTTACTCCGTTTACAAGGTAAACATCACATCTAACTTTTTCTTTCCTTATTGTGTTTAAAAACTTTTCTTGAAGTCTGTTATCTTTTTGTTTTGCCATCTTTTTTCACCTCCTGTTAGTGTAATGCTACCTGGTATAGTTTTTTTGCTGTATCAATAATATACTCTTTTTTTAGTAGATTTTCCTTCCATCTTTCTGGTATAGACTCTTCTGAGTTGTAAGCTCCTGCAAACAATCCTGATAGAAGGGCTATACTGTCTGTATCTCCTCCGTAATAACCATAACTATTAGCAGCTTTTACTATAACAGTTTCTGTATCGTGAGGTGTTTTTAAAAAAATAAACAGTGCTTGAGAAAAAGATTCTAACACAAAACTCCCGTTTCCAAGCTCATTTATAGCTTTTTCGTAATCCGCATCTTCCTTTAAAAGATTTATCACCTTGTTTAGGTAATGTTTAGTTTCATTTTTAAATGTAAAGTTTTTAAGATGTTTTACAAAGTACTCGTTTTCATCTGGTAAGTAAAACTTCTCTTGGACAAGCTCAGAAATAGCTACACATATTGCTGATGCTACGTCTAAAACAAGCTCGTTTCTCGTTGTAAGCATACAGACAGCTTTTGCAGCTTCCACTGCTAGATAAGGATTTTTGTAATGGTAAAGTCCTATAGGTATTGCAGGTAAAGCGTGGTCCACAGTTGACCCACCTTTTTCTATATCTCTACCTTCTAAAATAGACTGGATTGCAAGTAAAAAGTGAGGGTCTACATAGGTGTGTACCTGAGAGTTTTCTAACCATTGTATGTACTTTTCTATAATATCTTTTATGTCTATCATTTTTCTATCTATTATTGACTTTGCAACTAACGTGATAATCTCAAACTCACTTGTATTTTCTCCGGGTCTAAGAAAGTAAGAAGGAGAAGATGGGTGGGGAACCATTAAATCCTTAACAGGCTCTCCATAAAACTCTATTACGTCATCTATAGGCAGCTCCTCTACCATCATTCCAAGACTATCGCCTACAGCAGCTCCTAAAAAAGCCCCTATGAATTTATCTTCCATTTTTAACTACCTTCCGGTCTTAAAGTAGGAAAGAGTATAACTTCTCTTATAGATACACTATCAGTTAGCATCATTACAAGTCTGTCTATTCCTATTCCTTCTCCTGCAGTTGGAGGAAGTCCATACTCAAGAGCTGTTAAAAATGTCTCATCTACATCCATAGCTTCTTCATCACCCATCTCTTTTTCTCTTATCTGCTGGATAAATCTTTCTCTCTGGTCAAACGGGTCGTTTAACTCTGTGTAAGCATTTGCAAGCTCTTGTTTGTTTATAATAAGCTCAAATCTTTCTACTAAATCCGGGTCGTTTCTATGGGTTTTTGCTAAAGGAGATAATATTTTTGGAAAATCTATAACGAAAGTAGGTTGGACTAAATCTTCCTCTACAAAGTGCTCAAAAAGTTTATCTAAGATTTTCATATGGGTTAAAGTGTCTGCTTTTGGTATTCCTACTTCTTTTGCAAAGTTTTTTGCTTTTTCGTAGTCTAAGAAAAACTCTTTATCTTTTCCTGTTTTTTGTTTTAAAGCTTCAAAGAATGGGAGTCTTCTAAATGGTTTTTCAAAGTCTATCTCTTGGTCTTCCCACTTTATCTTTAAAGTTCCAACTGTATCTAATAAAATTTTTCTAAAGAGCTCCTCTGTCAATGCCATCAAATCGTTGTAGTCAAGGTAGGCAGCGTAAAACTCTACCATTGTAAATTCAGGGTTGTGAGTTGTGTCTATTCCTTCGTTTCTAAAGTTCCTACCTATCTCAAAGACTCTGTTAAATCCACCTACCACAAGCATTTTTAAGTAAAGCTCAGGGGCTATCCTTAAGTAAAGGTTCATATCTAAAGCGTTATGGTAAGTTATAAAAGGTTTTGCCAAAGCTCCAGATGCAACTGGTTGTAAAATTGGAGTTTCTACTTCTATAAACCCTTTACTTTCTAAAAACTCTCTTAAACTTTTTATTGCCTTTGACCTTAGCTTAAATATCTCCCTTGACCTTTGATTTGCTATTAAATCTAAAAATCTGTATCTGTACCTTTCTTCTACGTCTCTAAGTCCGTGCCACTTTTCTGGTAAAGGTCTTAAAGATTTTGAAAGTATTTGATAGCTGTGGACTTCTACTGTAAGCTCTCCAGTCATCGTTCTAAAGAGTTTGCCTTTTACTCCAACAATGTCCCCTATATCTATTAAGTCCATTGCCTTTTGATAGTTTTCTTGTCCTAAGATGTCTGCATTAAAATAGATTTGTAATTTACCGTCTGCATCTTGCAAGTGTCCAAATGCTGCTTTACCTTGGTCTCTTAAAGCAACTAATCTTCCAGCTACAGCAACTTCTTTCCCTTCAGGGTCTTTATCGTATAGCTGTTTTACTTTTGATACATCTTCCCCTTTTTCTTCAAAGTAAACTTCATCTGCTATTAATGTAAGTTTACCGTCAACTCTTTTTAGCTTTCCTTTAAAAGATGCAACTGTATTTGGAGACAACTTTTCTTTTTGAGGAAAGATAACTAAGATCTCAGAATGTCCGTTTAAATCTTCAAATCTTATTACATAATCGTTATCTTTTTTAGAGACCCTTTTTATTTTTCCTTTTAGGATTACTTCTTTATCTTCTGGTTCAAACTCTAAGCCTTCTCTTACAGATTTTAAAGTGTGAGTTGTTTCAAATTTATGGGGATATGGATTTATACCTTCTTTTTCCATCTTTTTTAATCTTTCTAATCTACTCTCTAAAATCTCTTCTGACATTAATGCCTCCAAAAGCTTTCTAATATAAGTATAAATTTTACCATAATCTTTTAAGTCTTGACTTTTTCGTAAGTTTTAGCCATACTTATACTTGAAAAAGCTTTTAAGGGGTAAAGGATGAAAGATTTAGAAAGAGAAAAGATAATAAATTATTTTAACTACAATATAGCACTTGAACACTCTGCTATCATTCAGTATCTTTTCCATGCTTACACAATAGGAGAAGCAGAAACAGAAAACGAGATTGAAGAAATAGCCAGAGAAGAGATGAGACACTTGAGAATGTTTGCCCACAAGGTTGTAGAACTGGGAGGAGAACCTGCCATATCAGAACGGGCAGCTGTCTTTTTACACGCACCTACATTAGAAGACCTTATGCAACTTGATATAGATGCAGAGCTGATGGCAATACAGGAATACTCAAAACAGTTAAAAGATATTAGTGATGAGTCTGCAAAAAGAATATTATCAAGGGTTATAAGTGATGAAGATGCCCACAGTAAAATTTTTACAAAGATGAAAGAAAATCTAAAACAGATGATAAAAGACAGCTCCTCTTCTAAAGAACAAGAAAGGCTGGAGATAGCACAGCTTCTAAACGAAATTCTTCAAAAACAGTACAAAAAAATCCTTGAAGAGCTTTACCAATCATTTATAACAAGGTTTAAAAATCCTCATTTAAGTGATGAACTGGAACAAAAGGCGATAGATAAGATGAAACATTTTGGGTGGATTGCAGAAGAGTTAACAGAAAAAGGTTACCAGATAGATGTTTCTTTACCAAAAATTGATAAAATCAAAGATGCAAACGATATTGTTGATTACAATATTAAAGAAGAGGTAGAAAGTAAAAACCAGTTTTTATCACTGTCTCAACAGACACAAGGTCCAGACCTACAGTGGATACTACAGAGAATAGCAAACAGAGAAATCCACTATACAGATTTAAAAAGATTTTTAGAGAGTAATCAGTTATCAGAAAAAGATTACAGCAAAATTTTATCTGCATTTACGGTAGGAAGTTTATTTAAAAAGAAAGATTAAATAGCTGCTTTACTTAAGACTTCCCCACAGGAGCAGTTTAACTGTTGGGGAAGTTTATCTATAAACTCTAAAATTAAATGTTTTATATCTTCTGTTTTTTCCTTCATCATATCTATAACTTCTTCTGAGGTAAGGTTGTGCTGAGATATGCCTGCTGCAAGGTTTGTAACTATGTTTACAGATGCAAAATGGATGTTTAGCTCTCTTGCAAGGACAATTTCTGGAACTAAGGTCATTCCTACAATATCTCCACCTATTAAAGATAGCATTTTTATCTCTGCTGATGTTTCTAACCTTGGACCTTCTGTTGCTACATAACAACCTTTTGTATGATGTCTGTATCCTTTTTCTTCACAAATGTCTTTTATTAAACTTCTCATATGAGGACAGAAAGGGTTTGTAACATCTATATGAACCACCCTCTTATCTTTTAAAAACTGTTTAACTTCATCTTGAAAATCTGTATCGTCCTCTTTTGATAAGATACCTTCGTAAAATGTGGATACTCTTGACTTTGTAAAATCGATAAACTGATCAGATATAACAAAGTCTCCTGGTTTTAAAAGAGGATTTATTCCACCTACAGCTGATATAGAGAGTATTTTATTTACTCCTAACTTTCTAAAACCCCAGATGTTAGCTCTGTAATTTATAAGATGAGGAGGGTACTTATGTCCTTTACCGTGCCTTGGAAGAAAAACAGCCTTTTTACCTTTATACTCTGCTAATATATATTTATCAGATGGGTCTCCAAATGGAGTAGATACACTTACTTCTTCTATAATTTTTAAACCTTCTACATCGTAAAGTCCACTTCCACCAATTATACCTAACATAAAATCTCCTTACTTAGATTCGTAGAAAAGGTATCTTCCACAGTTTGGACATCTTAGAAGCTGATTTGATTTTAAAAGTTCAGTGAATATCTTAGGTGGTATAACCATATAACAGCCTGTACATACTTGGTCATCTACTATAGCTATAACTTTTGTTTTTACTTTTTTCTTTATAGTTTCGTACTGAGATAAGTCCTGAGGTTTTATCTGTTTAGTTAACTCTTCTCGTTTTTCTTGAAGTTGTTTTAACTGTTCTTCTAAGTTTTTGATCTCTTCGTTTTTTTGGTTTATTTGATTTTCAATTTCTTTTACTTTTTCTTCTTTCTCTTTTTCTAAAACTTTTATTTTCTCTTGCAAGTCTTCTATTTGCTGCATTATTTGAAGTATCTCATCTTCTAAATGAATAATAGACTCTTCTGCTTGAGCTTTTTCCCTTAAAAATGCTTTGTACTCATCATTACTTCTGACTGTATTTAGTTTGTCTTCAATTTTTCTTATTCTTTCTTGGAGAGTTTGAATATCTAACTCTTTTTCTTTTTTAGCAAGCTCTAACTGTTTTTTTTGTCTGAGGGTTTCTTCAAATTCGTCTATAACTTTCTGTTTTTCTTCTTGGAGTCTTTTTATTTCTGCTGGAATTTTTTCTATCTTTGATTTAACTTCTTCAATTTTAAGGTCTATCTCTTGTAGTTTTAACAGGTTTTGCGCCGTGATACTATCCATTGATACCCCATTTTAGGTTTGTAATGGGCCCGGAGGGACTCGAACCCCCGGCCGGACGGTTATGAGCCGTCTGCTCTAACCAACTGAGCTACGGGCCCTTTACTTTTGAGATAAATAATATATAACATTTTTCAAAAGTTGTCAAACAGAAAAAAATGTTTTATAATAACTTTTACTTAAGGAGGTGCTGATATGAGTAAGTTATTGAAATTTACTATTATTTTATTAACAGTTTTTATTTATAAGGCTAAGGCAGAGTTTATTAACCCAACATCTGTCAGTGAAAATGTAGAAACAGTAGTAGAAAGTTCAAAATCTATGAAGGACTTGGAGGAGTTTCTTTCAAAGTCAGACGAGATGATATTAGAAGTAAAATTAAAAGAAGAAAAGGAGATTCTACTAAAGTCTAAAAGGAAAGAAATTGAGAAGTATCTTGAAAATGGAAAGAATATTTTACCTATCATTGTAAAAACCCTTGTAGAACATAATCTACCAAAAGAACTTGCTTTTATACCTATAATTGAAAGCCATTATATAAACGGTTTAAAATCCCCTAAAGGAGCTGCAGGTATATGGCAACTTATGCCAGAGACAGCAAGGAACCTTGGGCTTGTTGTTAACAAAGAAGTAGATGAAAGGTTAGACCCTCTCAAGTCTACAATAGCAGCAGTTAAGTACTTAAAAAAACTTTATAGTATATTTGGAGACTGGAAGTTAGTTTTAGCAAGTTATAATGCCGGACATAACAAAGTTATAGTTAAAACAAGCTATCATGGAAACACTTTTTCAAGTATTAAAAAATACCTGCCAAAACAGACACAAAACTATGTCTTAAAATTTTTAGCAACTGTAGAAGTTGCCATGATGATAATGGAGGAGAAAAAATTACATAAAAATGAGCCTTCCTTCGAAGTTGTAAAGGTAAAAGGTGGATATTCTCTTGATAAAGTGGCATCATTAATATACATTCCTAAAGAGAAGTTGATAACTTTAAACCCTCACTTTTTAAAGAAAAGAATTCCAGATGATGGAAACGAGTATAACTTATACATACCAAAAGGTTATGGAAAGTTAGCAGAAGCTTTATTAAATGATATGTCGTGAAGTTGTACATAGGAAACAGTTCTTACCCTGAGTACTTTTTAATTAAGAAATCTTTTGATAAAGCTGTTTTTGTTGTAAACTCTGAAAAAAAAACCAAAGAGAGTTTTATTAATCTCTCTTCTTACAAAGACTTTTTTAGCAGTTCTAAAGAAATTTTATTTATACCTTCATCAAAAGATGTGTTAGACTTAGAAAGTCAAATAGAGAGAAACTACGCAGTATATAAGTGGCTGACTACTCCAAAGGCTATCTTAGTCTTATCAAAAGACGCTTTAGATGTAAGATTAAGACCTTTAGAAGAATTTAATAAATCTTTGATACTTTTAGAAAAAGGTAGTAGCTTAGATAGGGATTTTTTAGTTGAGAGGCTTTTAAAAGTTGGTTATATAAAGGAAGATTATCCAGAGAATGAAGGAGAGTTTAGCGTAAAAGGTGGCTACATAAGTATAAACGTCCCTAAAGTGGGAATAGTTGATATTGACCTTTTTGGAGATGAGATAGAAAGTCTCTATTTAAAGTCTAAACTTCTTACAAAAAAAGAGATAAACCAGATTTACATTTACCCCCTTTACGATTTTGACATTTTATCCCATAGTCCTTTACAACTTAAAGATGAAAATTTTGTTTATCTTAGAGATTATATAAATGAAGATATTTACACTTTAGACATTTTTGAAAACTTAAATCAGAAGGTATCCTTCTTCAGTGATCTATCTGATAAAAACATAGGAAGTTTAAAAGATATTGACGAAAGCTTTAAAGTTGTAAAGATACCAGTTAAAAATGAACTTATTTTATTAGATGAAAAAGTAGCATTTTTACCAGAGATTGAGGATAAAAATTTAGATTTAGATGTAGACCCTATAAAAGAGGGGGATTACATAATCCATGAAGATTACGGAATAGGAGTATTCAAAGGAATAGAGACCAGAGAGATAAGAGGAAAAGTTTACGACTTTATGATTTTAGAGTATGCAGAAGGAGAAAAAGTATACGTTTCCTACCTTCACTTTGATAAAATTCACAAATACAAAACCCAAGGCTTTATAAAACTTGACAAAATAGGAGCTCCATCTTGGAAAAATCTTAAAAAGAGAGTAAAAGAGTCTCTAAAAAACTTGGCAAGACAGCTTATAAAACTTTACTCTGAAAGACAGAGTATAAAAAGACCACCTTTAGATGTAGAAGGCCAGTTAATAACAAAATTTGAAAGGGACTTTCCATATGTTGAGACACCAGACCAGCTTAAAGCTATTAAAGAAGTTAAAAAAGATTTATCTAAAGACAGACCCATGGAAAGGCTAATATGTGGAGACGTTGGATTTGGTAAAACAGAAGTTGCAATTAGGTCAGCTTTTATTCATGCTGTAAACGGCTATCAGACATTAGTTTTAGTCCCTACAACTGTTTTAGCATACCAGCACTATGTAAAGTTTAAAGAAAGATTAGAAAAATACGGCTTGATTGTAGAAAACTTATCAAGACTAAAGACTAAATCACAGCAAGAAGAGATAATAAAAAAGTTAGAAGAAGGAAAAATAGATGTAGTTGTGGCAACTCATAAAGCGTTATCAGACAACGTAAAGTTTAAAAATCTTGGATTACTTATAATAGATGAAGAACATAGGTTTGGAGTAAGGGCAAAAGAAAAAATTAGACAGCTGAAAAAGAGTATAGACACCCTTTATTTAACTGCAACTCCTATTCCAAGAACCTTAAACATGGCACTGTCGGGATTAAAAGATATATCAGTTATAAACACTCCACCAGAAGGAAGGTATGAGGTAAAAACGTACGTATCACCTTTTGATGAAAACATACTTAAAAAAGCTGTAGAGTTTGAACTAAATAGAAAAGGTCAGGTTTTCTACGTTCATAACAGGGTAGAAACGATAGAGGAGAGGGTAAACTACCTTAAAACTTTATTTAAAAACGCAAAAGTTGACTTTATTCACGGCCAGATGAAACCATCAGAGATAGAAAAGAAAATACTTTATTTTATAGAAGGTAAAATAGATATTCTCGTATCAACCTCAATAATAGAGACTGGTATAGACATTCCAACTGCTAACACGTTAATAGTTGAAAGGGCTGACCTTTTTGGACTTGCCCAGCTATATCATTTAAGAGGTAGAGTAGGAAGGGGAAACATTCAGGCTTACTGTTATCTCTTTATCCCAAAAGAGATTACAAAAGATGCAAGAAGAAGACTTGACGCGATTTTAAAGTTAACAAGGCCAGGTTCAGGATTAAAAGTATCTATAGAAGATCTTCAAATAAGAGGTCCAGGGAACATTTTAGGTATAGAGCAAAGCGGTTTTATAAAGTCTGTAGGGTTTGATATGTATGTAAAACTCTTAAAAGAAGCTTTGTCAGAAACTTCAGGAGAAAGTGAGTTTCAGCCTCAATTAGACCTTGACTTTGATTACTACATACCCCAATCTTTCGTAGAAAATCCCCAAGAAAGAATGAACCTATACTTAGCAGTATCAAAAGCAGAAAGTTATGAAGATATAGAAAAAATCAGAAAGTATCTTAAAGAGTTTTACAGTGAACTACCATCTATCTTTAACCTATACCTTTCCGTAGAGAAGATAAAAAGGATTTTAAAATCGTTAAAGATAAAAAAACTTTCATTGAAAGAAGGTAGAGGCTTTTTAGAGTTTTCTAAAGATACAAAACCAGAGGTTATACACACTCTTTTAAAAGAGTTAAAACCTTATAAAGTAGAATCATCTGCAATCCACTTTTACACAAAGGAAATAGAAGAGTTAAACTCAGTATTTGAAAAAACAATCAAAAGCGTTAAAATAGAATAAGTAAAATTAAAGGATTAAAAATGTATAACCTTACCATTGAAGAGGCAAGTTTTTTAATAGTTGACTTAGAGACTACTGGCTTAAACCCAGTAAACAGTGAGATTATTGAAATAGCAGCTCTCAGAGTAGAAGGTGGTATAGTTGTAGATAAGTTTCATACCCTTGTAAAGCCATCAATTGGTTTTATTCCAACTTACATTACAAAATTAACAGGTATAACAAATGCCCTTGTAGTAGACAAACCTACAATTGAAGAAGTGTTTCCACAATTTTTAAAATTTTCTGAAAACTCTATAATAGTAGCCCACAATGCCCAGTTTGATATGTCCTTTTTAAATAGTGTATCTTATCAGATTACAGGAAGGTCAATACAAAATCCCGTTTTATGTACTCAAAATTTAGCCAAAAGATTGTTTCCAGACCTTCCAAGTAAATCCTTGGTTAATTTGGCATACCACTTTAATATACCTTATAATAAAAAACATAGAGCATTAGAAGATGCTTTGGTTACTTATGAGCTTTTTAAAAAGATTATTGATTATCTCTATATGTTTAACATAAACAAAGTTATGGATTTGGTAAGACTTTCCAACGGTAAAGATTTAAACCAAACATCAAAAAGGAGGAGGTATGTTTAAGGTAGGCGTAATAGGCTGTGGGAATATGGGAGAAGCTATAATAAAAGGTTTGATAGAAAAAGCAGGAATTAACTCTACTTCTATAGTTGTGAACGATATTAACAAAGAAAGACAGAATTACATAGTAGAAAAGTATAACGTAGCAGGGTCAGATATTAGAAAGGTTGTAAACCTGTCTGAGATAGTTTTTTTAGTTGTAAAGCCAAAAGATTTACAGGATAGTTTAGAAAGTATAAAAGATTTATTTAAAGAAAACCAAATTTTAATATCTGTCTTGGCGGGAGTAAAGATAGAGAAGATAAAAAGTATCGTAGAAAAACCATTAGTAGTTAGAATAATGCCAAACACACCTGCTTTGATAGGAGAGGGTGTTATAGGTGTATCTTTTGAAAAGGATACAGAAAAAAAGCAAGAAATAATAGACCTATTAAAAGGTTTGGGAGAGGTTTTTGAGGTAAAAGAGGAATTACTTGATGTTATAACTGGTTTGTCTGGTAGTGGTCCTGCTTACGTTTTTACATTTATAGATGCACTGGCACAAGGTGGGGTAAAGATGGGTCTGCCATACCAAGATGCATTAAAAATTGCCACTCAAACAGTTTTGGGAGCTGCAAAACTCCTTAAAGAGACAGGAGAACACCCAGCTGTATTAAGAGATACAGTTAGCTCTCCAGCCGGAACTACCATCTACGGCCTCCATGAACTTGAAAAGAAAAACTTTAAAGATGCTGTAATATCAGCTGTAGAAACTGCGACAAAAAGAAGTAAAGAGCTTTAATAGAAGTTAAAACCGTAATTGAGAAGAAAATAAAGAAGCTGTAAATAGGAATATCAACTTTGAGTATTAAGTTAAAAATTACCTAAACAGTTGTAAACTACATCTATATAACTACAAATTATTATTCATTTTGTTTCTTAAGTTGTACTTAAATGAATACAATCTCTTGACAAACTATAACTAGGAGTATAGAATATACGGTTTGAAATTATAAATGAATAAGGCGAATAAAAAAAGGACTTGACAAAGCGAAAAAAGAGAGTATAATATTTATTCCCTTTTGTTGAAGAGAATAGGTTGATAGAAAGTCAAAACAAAAGACTTGACAAAAGGATAAAGAAGGGATAAAATATATATCCCAAAAATGAATAAGCGAATAAGAAAGATAAAAAGCACTTGACAAAAAAAGTCAAGTATGATAAACTGAATATCTGTCAAAAATCAACAGCCATAATCGGCTGAGATAAAGGACCTTGGCAGTTGAATAAGGAGACCAATTAAAGAGCGGGTAAACTCGAAGATTTCTTTGGAGAGTTTGATCCTGGCTCAGCGCGAACGTTGGCGGCGTGCCTAACACATGCAAGTCGCGGGGCAGCAGGCTATTACCTTCGGGTAATAGTGCTGGCGACCGGCAAACGGGTGAGTAACGCGTAGCTAACCTACCCATAGGTTGGGGATAACCATCCGAAAGGGTGGCTAATACCCAATAATGAGGAGACTCCAAAGCCCTTTTGGGCGCCTATGGATGGGGCTGCGTCCCATCAGCTAGTTGGTGAGGTAATGGCTCACCAAGGCTACGACGGGTAACCGGTCTGAGAGGATGATCGGTCACAGCGGGACTGAGACACGGCCCGCACCCCTACGGGGGGCAGCAGTGGGGAATATTGGGCAATGGCCGAAAGGCTGACCCAGCAACGCCGCGTGGTGGATGAAGCCCTTCGGGGTGTAAACACCTTTTCTGGGGGAAGATAATGACGGTACCCCAGGAATAAGGGACGGCTAACTACGTGCCAGCAGCCGCGGTAATACGTAGGTCCCGAACGTTGCGCGAAATTACTGGGCGTAAAGGGTCCGTAGGCGGTCTGGTAAGTGGAAGGTGAAATCCTACGGCTCAACCGTAGAATTGCCTTCCAAACTGCTGGACTTGAGGCAGGGAGAGGTCGGCGGAATTCCCGGTGTAGCGGTGAAATGCGTAGATATCGGGAGGAACACCAGTGGCGAAGGCGGCCGACTGGAACTGTCCTGACGCTGAGGGACGAAAGCTAGGGGAGCAAACCGGATTAGATACCCGGGTAGTCCTAGCCGTAAACAATGGATGCTAGATGTGGCCTACGAAAGTAGGCTGTGCCGCAAGCTAACGCGTTAAGCATCCCGCCTGGGAAGTACGGCCGCAAGGTTGAAACTCAAAGGAATTGACGGGGACCCGCACAACCGGTGGAGCGTCTGGTTTAATTCGATGCTAACCGAAAAACCTTACCAGGGTTTGACATGCGGTGTGTCGGGTATGAAAGTACCCTAGGCTATGATTATTCATAGCCGCGCCGCACAGGTGGTGCATGGTCGTCGTCAGCTCGTGTCGTGAGATGTTGGGTTAAGTCCCGCAACGAGCGCAACCCTTGCCCTGTGTTACCAGCGGGTAAAGCCGGGTACTCACAGGGGACTGCCGGCGATAAGTCGGAGGAAGGAGGGGATGACGTCAGATCAGTATGCCCTTTATGCCCTGGGCTACACAGGCGCTACAGTGGCAGGGACAATGGGACGCAACGCAGCAATGCGGAGCAAATCCCCTAAACCCTGTCGTGGTGCGGATTGAGGGTTGCAACTCACCCCCATGAAGGCGGAATCGGTAGTAATGGCGAATCAGCAATGTCGCCGTGAATACGTTCCCGGGTCTTGTACACACCGCCCGTCACGCCATGGGAGTCGGGTTCATCGGAAGTCCCCGAGCTAACCCGCAAGGGAGGCAGGGGCCGATGATGGGCCTGATGACTGGGGCGAAGTCGTAACAAGGTAGCCCTAGGGGAACCTGGGGCTGGATCACCTCCTTTATAGGGAAAACCTATACAAAAAATTGGCTTAAAGGCCCGCTCTTTACATTGGTCTCCTTAATAAACTGCTAAGGGCCTTTAGCTCAGGCGGTTAGAGCGTACCCCTGATAAGGGTAAGGTCAGTGGTTCAAGTCCACTAAGGCCCATAGGAATGGGGACGTAGCTCAGATGGAAGAGCATCTGCTTTGCACGCAGAGGGTCAGGGGTTCAAGTCCCCTCGTCTCCATAGGAAAAGAAAAAAGGACCTTGGCAATTGAATAAGGTAGTAGGAAGTAGGTAGAAGGAAAGGCCAAGCTGCTAAGGGTCCATGGTGGATGCCTAGGCAGCCAGAAGGGATGAAGGGCGTGGCAAGCTGCGATAAGCCTCGGGGAGCTGCAAGCGAGCGTTGATCCGAGGATTCCCGAATGGGGAAACCCACCAGCCCATAGGCTGGTATCCTCAAAAGAGGAGCCGAACCGAGCGAAGTAAAACCTTTTAGTAGCCCGAGGAAAAAAAACCGAAAGGGATTCCCTAAGTAGCGGCGAGCGAACGGGGAAGAGCCTAAACCGACGTAGTGCCATGGCGGCAGCCTTAGCTACGTCGGGGTAGTGGGACATATCCGTCAGAAGTCTGCCGGCTTCTGGGGAAGTTACAAAACCGACAGGTAGCAGAAGTAGCTGGAAAGCTACGCCATAGAGGGTGAAAGCCCCGTATGCGAAACCTGGAGGTCTTCCTAGGATATGATCCCGAGTACCACTGCCCCCGTGAAAGGTAGTGGGAATCAGCCCAGACCACTGGGTAAGGCTAAATATTCCTGGCTGACCGATAGCGCATAGTACCGCGAGGGAAAGGTGAAAAGAACCCCGGAAGGGGAGTGAAAGAGAACCTGAAACCATGGATCTACAAGCCAGTGGAAGGACTATAATAGTCCGACTGCGTGCCTCTTGGAAAATGAGCCAGGGAGTTGTGGTATGCGGCAAGCTTAAGCCGTTAGGCGAAGGCGTAGGGAAACCGAGTCCGAATAGGGCGCTATAAGTCGCATGCTGCAGACGCGAAGCGGAACGATCTATCCATGCCCAAGGTGAAGGACGGGTAACACCGTCTGGAGGCCTGAACCAGTCGGTGCTGCAACACAGTTGGATGAGGTGTGGATAGGGGTGAAAAGCCAATCGCGTTCCGTGATAGCTCGTTCTCCCCGAAATGCATCGACGTGCAGCGTCAAGCGTTCCTTCCGGGAGGTAGAGATACTGATTGGGCTAGGGCCCCGAAAGGGGTACCGAACCCAACCAAACTCCGAATGCCCGGAAAGGTAGCTTGGCAGTGAGACTACGAGGGATCAGCTCCGTAGTCGAGAGGGAAACAGCCCAGATCGCCAGCTAAGGTCCCAAAGTGCATGCTAAGTGGAGAAGGATGTAGAGTCTCTAAGACAGCGAGGAGGTTGGCTTAGAGGCAGCCATCCTTTAAAGAGTGCGTAACAGCTCACTCGTCGAGAGACTCTGCGCCGAAAATTTAACGGGGCTAAGCATGCCACCGAAGCTGCGGGATTGCCTTTTAGGCAATCGGTAGGGGAGCGTACCCAGCGGGAAGAAGTCATACCGTAAGGAGTGATGGACTGCTGGGTAGTGAGAATCCTGGTATGAGTAGCAGCGAAGACAGGTGAGAAACCTGTCCGCCGGAACTCCAAGGTTTCCAATCCAATGAAAATCAGGATTGGGTTAGTCGGGACCCTAAGGCGAGGGCGAAAGCAGTAGCCGATGGGAAGCAGGTTAATATTCCTGCACCAGCTAACTGGAGGCCAAGGCATGACGCAGGAGGATAGTCCTGGGGGTGATACGGATTGCACCCTTCAAGCGTCCGAGGGTGAGGGATAGGCAAATCCGTCCCTCAAACAAGCCTGAGGCGTGATGAGGAGAGCAGCTTAAAGCTGCTCAACCAGGATGACTTCAAACTGCCAAGAAACAATGTCGTGGCCGATGAAGGTTAGCTGACCGTACCGGAAACCGACACAGGTGGAGTGGGTTAGCAGCCTAAGGCGTTCGGGGTAACTCTCCTCAAGGAACTCGGCAAACTGACCCCGTACCTTCGGAATAAGGGGTGCCCACCGCAAGGTGGGTCGCAGAAACCAGGTCCAGGCGACTGTTTACCAAAAACACAGCACTGCGCAAACTCGAAAGAGGACGTATGCGGTGTGAAACCTGCCCAGTGCCCGTAGGTTAAGGGGATGGGTGCAAGCCCAGAACCGAAGCCCGGGTAAACGGCGGCCGTAACTATAACGGTCCTAAGGTAGCGAAATTCCTTGTCGGGTAAGTTCCGACCTGCATGAATGGTCCAACGATCTGGACGCTGTCTCGAGGAGAGTCCCGGTGAAATTGTAGTGCCGGTCAAGATTCCGGCTACCTGCGGCAGGACGGAAAGACCCTGTGAAGCTTTACTGTACCCTGACACTGATTGCCTGCATACTCTGCGCAGGATAGGTGGGAGGCTGAGAAGGCACCCTTTCGGGGGTGCTGGAGCCGCCGGTGAGATACCACCCTGAGTGTGTGGGTAATCTAACCCAGCTGTGTAATCCACAGCGGGGACAATGTCAGGCGGGCAGTTTGACTGGGGCGGTCGCCTCCTAAAGGGTAACGGAGGCGCCCAAAGGTACCCTCAGGTGGGTCGGAAATCCACCGTTAGAGTGCAAAGGCATAAGGGTGCCTGACTGCGAGACTGACAAGTCGAGCAGAGGCGAAAGCCGGGCTTAGTGACCCGCATGTTCCGCGTGGAAGGGCATGCGATCAGCGGATAAAAGCTACTCCGGGGATAACAGGCTAATCCCGCCCAAGAGCCCACATCGACGGCGGGGTTTGGCACCTCGATGTCGGCTCGTCGCATCCTGGGGCTGAAGTAGGTCCCAAGGGTTGGGCTGTTCGCCCATTAAAGCGGCACGCGAGCTGGGTTCAGAACGTCGTGAGACAGTTCGGTCCCTATCCGCCGCAGGCGCAGGATACTTGAGAGGAGCCATCCCTAGTACGAGAGGACCGGGATGGGGCAGGCTCTGGTGTACCAGTTGTTCCCCAAGAGCAGCGCTGGGTAGCCATCCTGCTACGGGATAAGCGCTGAAAGCATCTAAGCGTGAAGCCCACCTCAAGATAAGGTATCCCTGAAGGGCCGTGGGAGACTACCACGTAGATAGGCTGCAGGTGGAAGCTCGGTGACGGGTGGAGCCAAGCAGTACTAATAGCCCGTTTGGCTTGGCCTTCTTCTATCTACTATTCTACTACCTTATTCAATTGTCAAGAAACCCTGGTGTCCATAGCGGTGGGGAAACACCCGGAAACCATTCCGAACCCGGCAGTTAAGCCCACCAGCGCCCATGATACTGATCGGGAGACCGATCGGGAAAGTAGGTCGACGCCGGGGATCTTTTATCTATTTTTCCCTCCCCCAATTTAAACCTCTATCTCGTATTTCTTAAGTTTTCTCCAAAGAGTGACTCTATCAATTCCTAATATTTTAGCTGCTCAGGATAATCGTATTCAAGTAATATTCTTAATGCTTCTTGAGAAATTTTTTTTTATTTTTTTCTTGTAATTTTCTGAATAGAATTCAATAAAGTAATTGATTAAAAATGGTATATCTTCTTTTCTTTCCCTAAGAGGAGGAACCTTTATTGATATAACTTTTAGTCTATAGTATAAATCTTCTCTAAACTTACCCTCTTTTACAAGTTGATATAAATCCCTATTTGTAGCTGCTATTATTCTTATATCTACTTTTCTTGTTTTTAAATCTTCGAGTCTTTCAAACTCTTTTTCTTGAATAAGATGTAATAGTTTACTTTGTAAATAAATAGGAAGTTCACCTATTTCATCTAAAAATAAGGTACCCTTGTCTGCAAGTTCTACTTTTCCAGGTTTATCTTTTATAGCACCTGTGAAAGCACCTTTAACATAACCAAAAAGCTCTGATTCTAAAAGATTTTCTGGAATTGCGGCACAGTTTATCTTTATAAAAGGTTTATCTCTTCTTGATGATAAATTATGGATATATTTTGCTAAAACATTTTTTCCAGTTCCGGATTCTCCTTCTAAGAGTACGTTAGCGTTAGTGTCTGCAACTGTTTTTGCAATCTCTATTATATAGCTCATTGAAGGACTTTTTGAGATAAGTCTTGTTTTACTGATATTATCACTAGATAACATACATTCAGGTACCACATAAAAAGAAATCACTCTACCTTTAAAGTTTTTCATAGGTGTTGCAACTAGAGATACTTTAATTTTGCCTAAAGCTGGTGTTTCTATAAAGACATCTTTTCTGTTTGTTGGCAGTTCTGATACTTTTTTATTAAATAGTAGTTCTATATTCATTCCTTTTATATTATCTACTTCTTTACATATAAGATTTTTTGCTACTTGATTGTATTGTATTATTTTCCCTTCTTCATCAATCACTATAATGGCGTCTATTACAGAATCTAAAACTATTTTATTGAATTCTTTTTCTTTTTCTATTTCCTCTATGTATTCATGTAATTTTGTCGAATCTCTGAACTCCTCTAAAAAACCTATAACTTTACCATCTTCGTAAACAGGGTTTATAGAGTAGCAAACTGTTTTGTTGCAACATAATAATTTTGTATCAAAATTTTCTACTTTCTTAAACATTCCATTTTTAAGGAAGTTATCAATGGGACAATTTTTACATATATCAAAAGGCCCAAAACAAGGATCCCCCTCTTCCTTTTTAATTATACTTTTTGCAGTTTTGTTTAAATATTTTATTTTTTTATTTAAATCTATAAAAACTATCCCATTTGATAAATCATCTAATATTTTCAAATCCAAGTTTACCACTCCGTAGGAACTTTTCCCATCATTCTTAGACTTTCTTCAAAAGTTTTTAAACCTTCTTTTAGTTTTTCGTTTTTGTTCCATTCTTCTTTATAAAGATTTATCCATTCTTCTGATAAAAATTTTGCCATAATATACTCCTTAATTTTTTAATAAAAAAAGGGGGATAAACCCCCGAAGGTAAAGTTTTAAGCCGAAAGAAGGGCTTTGAATACTTCGTTGAAAGAGACTTCGTCGTTTTTAACGAAAACACCTACGTTTCCTGCAACACATACAGAGTACTTAGGGCCTGTTAAAGCCCAGCCTAAAAGTGGTGTCCATTCTTGTCCAGAAAATGCAGTGTATCCATCTGTTTGCATTTTTGCCATTGCGTTGTTTGCAGCACACATAGCAGCTGCCATCGCTGCTTCCTCTTCTGTTATATCTCCTTCAAAAGCTACTAAAGTTCCATCTGGGTTAAACTCTCCAGCTGCAAAAACACCTTTAATACTCATAAGTTTTTTTAAGTCAGCCATCTTAACTACCTCCTTAGATATATTTACTTAGTGTTTCAAAAGTCTTGTCAAAATCTGCTTTGTCAAGTTCTACAAAAACTCCTACATTACCCATAATACATGCTGCATACTTACCAGCTGCTACTGCAAAACCTTGAACTGGCCAAAATCCGTCTTTACCTGTGTAAGCACTCCAACCTTTTACTTGCATATTTCCAGTAGCTTTGTTTGCAGCACACATAAGAGCAGCTATCTCTGCTGCTTTTTCTGATATGTCTCCATAGTAAGCTAAAAGCTTACCATCATCTGAAAATTCTCCGGCTGCCACAGCTCCCGGTAGAGACATAAGCTCTTTGAGTTTTGAAAGTGTTGCCATTTTACCTACCTCCTAAAAAAGATTTCAATAAAATATATATCAATTTTTATGCCAAATATTTAAGTTGTTGATTTTTAAATAAAATTCTATAAAAAATGGTGTTGCATAACTGTTTCATTGTTGCATATATGTTGCAGTCTGTGTTGCAAAGATTGTTAGGATATAATATTTTTAAAACTTTTAAAGGAGTTCTCAGTGAGAAGCTTTCCTGTTATAAAACAGATAAATAAATCGGTTTATAAAATTTACTTTAGTGATCCCTTTTTAACTCCTGTTGTTATAGAAAATGAAGATCAGTTTAAAGAGATTATAAATCAATTACTTGCAAATAATAAAAGAGAAGAGGCAAAAGAGCTATCTCAACAGTGGGTTAACTTAAGTAAAAAACACTTTAAAATCAACTACAAGGGTAAGTTTTTAAATCTTGGGGTTAAGACTGCTATTATGGGTGTTGTTAATGTCACTCCTGATTCATTTTCTAACGGAAGTGAAAACTACAAAGATACTGGCCACATAGTGGATAAAGTTGCTAGGATGCTTGAATACGGAGCTGATATTATAGACGTTGGAGGAGAGTCAACCCGTCCTGGAGCTGACCCTGTCCCGGCAGAAGAGGAGTTAGATAGAGTTATACCGGTAATAAAAGCTTTAAGAAAAGAGCTTGGGGATAGGTTTTTTATATCTGTAGATACGTATAAATCTGTTGTAGCAAAAGCTGCTTTAGATGAGGGAGCTGATATTGTTAACGATATAAGTGGCATGAGTTTTGACCCTGAGATGGCTAAAGTTATTGCAAGATATGACTGTCCGATAATTGTAAATCATATAAGGGGAACTCCAAAAGATATGCAAAAAGGGGATATTTACTACGATGATGTTGTGTACGATATTGTGGAATTTTTTAAACAACAGATAAACTATGGATTAGAAAATGGTATCAGACCAGATAGATTTATAATAGACCCTGGTATTGGTTTTGGTAAAAGAGTAGAAGATAATGTAGAGATAATAAAAAGGATATCTGAGTTTAGGATTTTAGGACTTCCGATATTGATAGGAATATCAAGAAAATCCTTCTTAAATGTTATACTTAAAAATCTCTTAACAAAAAAAGACATTCCACCGAAAGATAGATTGTACGCTTCTTTAGGAGCTACAGCTTACGCAGTTTTAAACGGGGTTCATATAGTTAGAGTTCACGATGTAAAGGAAACAGCAGAGTTTTTAACTATTTTAGACACTATAAGAGGATATAGGGTTGACTGATATTTATTCTTTATTGGGTGTTTTAACATCAATAGAGTTAAAAGATGTACTTGATATTTTAATAGTTTCCGTAATAGTCTACTTTCTTCTAAAGTTTTTAGCAGGAACAAGAGGTTGGCAGATACTTATAGGGCTTTTATTTTTACTTTCTGTCTGGCTTTTGGCAAAAATCTTAAACTTAAATACACTAGAATGGATTTTTGAAAATCTATGGAGTATAGGAATTTTTGCACTATTTGTAATATTTCAACCAGAATTACGTAGAGGACTGGCAAAGTTAGGGGAAAAAGGTATTTTTAGATTTTTCTCTTCTACAAACAAAAAAATAATAGATGATGTTATAAGAGCCTGTTTATTTATGGCAGAAAGAAAGATAGGTTCGTTGATTGTTTTTGAGAGAAATGTAGATTTAACAAACTATATAGAAGGACAAGTAAAATTAGATAGTGAAGTATCTTCAGAGCTTCTAATTACAATATTTACGCCTCAAACACCTCTCCACGATGGAGCTGTTATTATAAAGGAAGGAAAGATAGCTTATGCAAGGGCTTTTTTACCTCTTACTTTATCCTCAGACATTCCTCAGAATGTGGGAACCAGACATAGGGCTGGAATAGGTATATCTGAAGAGACTGATGCTGTTGCTTTAGTTGTTTCAGAGGAAAGAGGAGAGATATCAATCTGTGTAGATGGTAAAATCTATAAAGGATTGGATATTTTAGGATTGAGAAAAAAACTTTATAAACTCTTAGGAGTAGAAAAGCCAACCACGTTTGAAATTTTGAGAAAAAAGTTAAGAAGAGAGAAAAATGAAGTTAAAAAAGCAAGTTAGAAAGATAAAAATTTTGATTTTTGAAAACTTTTCCTTAAAACTACTTTCCTTTATTGTATCTTTTTTACTTTGGCTAAATGTTTCTTCCCAAACTCAATCTAAATTTCAAGTTTACAGCTACGTTGATGTTATAGATATTCCACAAGATTTAGATGTTAAAAAAATAAAACCTGAAAAGGTAAAAGTAATTTTAGAAGGAAGCTATTCCAATAAATTAGATGATATAAAAGTGAAAACTTTTGTAAAAGGAGACAAATTAAAAGAAGGTAAAAATGAACTTCCTGTGGAAGTTGTTATTAATTCTTCAAAATACAAGGTTGTATCAATACAGCCTGAGAGTGTTATAATATATACTTACAAAAACTCTACTCAAAACAAGGAGAGCCAATGATAGAGATTTTTATAGAAGATTTAAATCAGAAATTTAACTATAAAGAAGGAATTACGTTAAAAGAGATTTTACAGAATTTAAATGGAAAGTTTAAAGATGTGATAGGTGGAAAGTTTGAGGGAGAGATTATAGATGTACATACTCCAATAAAAAAGTCTGGTAGTTTAAAGTTGTTGACTAAAAAAGACCCAGAAAGTCTTGAAATCCTTAGACATTCATTAGCCCACATTATGGCTCAAGCATTAAAAGAGATTTACGGAGATGAAAATGTTCATCTTGGAATAGGTCCTACAACTGAAAACGGATTTTACTACGATGTTGAAATAGAGGGAGTAAGGCTTACAGACGAAGACCTTCCAAAAATAGAAGAAAAAATGAAAGAGATAATAAAAAAAGGTTATCAGATAGAAAGGTATGAACTTCCAAGGGAAGAAGCTGTAAAGTTTTTTGAAGAAAAAAAGGAGATATACAAGATAGATATAATAAAACACAATATTCCAGAAGGAGAGCCAATATCACTTTACAAGCAGGGAGATTTTGTTGACCTTTGCAGAGGACCACACCTTCCTTCCACAGATAAAGCTGGAGCATTTAAACTTATATCAGTATCTGGAGCTTACTGGAGAGGTAAAGAAACCAACCCAATGCTTCAAAGGATATACGGAGTTGCTTTTTGGAGTGATAAAGAGTTAAAAGATTATCTAAATATGTTAGAAGAGGCAAAAAAGAGGGACCACAGAAAAATTGGTAAAGAGTTAGAACTTTTTATGATTGATGAGGAGGTTGGGGGAGGACTTGCAATCTGGCTTCCAAAAGGTGCAATTATAAGAAAAGAGATAGAGGATGCTTGGAAAGAAGAGCATCTAAAAAGAGGATACCAGCTGGTTTACACTCCCCACGTAGGTAAAGAACACTTATGGCAAACAAGTGGACATCTATCTTTCTACCAAGAAAACATGTACCCAAGAATGCAGATAGAAGAAGAAGGGTATTACGTTAAACCTATGAACTGTCCTTTCCATGTTGAGATATACAAATCAAAACAAAGAAGTTATAAAGAACTACCTATAAGGCTTGCCGAACTTGGAACAGTTTACAGGTATGAAAGAAGTGGAGCTCTCCATGGACTTATGAGAGTTAGAGGATTTACTCAAGATGATGCTCACATTATATGTAGAGAAGACCAAGTAGAAGATGAAATAAGAGATGTTTTAAACTTTGCATTAGATACTTTAAAATCTTACGGTTTTGATGAGTTTGAGATTTATCTTTCAACAAGACCAGAAAAGTCTGTTGGTGATGACAGAATGTGGGAAGTAGCTACTCAGTCTTTAAGGAAAGCTATTGAGTCTACTGGTATTGATTACAAGATTGACGAAGGTGGAGGAGCCTTCTACGGCCCGAAAATTGACGTTAAAATAAAAGATGCCATAGGAAGAATGTGGCAGTGTTCTACTATTCAATTTGATTTTAACCTTCCCCAAAGATTTGATATGTACTACATAGGAGAAGATAACCAAAGACACAGACCTTACATGATTCATAGGGCTATTTTTGGGTCTATAGAGAGATTTATAGGAGTACTCTTAGAACATTATGCTGGATTTTTACCAGTATGGCTTTCACCTGTACAAGTTAAAATTATTCCTATAGCTGATAAACATTTAGATTTTGCAAACAAAGTTAAAGATATCCTTTTACAAAACAAAGTAAGGGTAGAAGTAGACGATAGAAGTGAAAGGATGAACAAAAAGATTAGAGACGCAGAACTTCAAAAAATACCATTTATGTTAGTAATAGGAGATAAAGAAGTAGAAAACAACTCAGTAGCAGTAAGAGAAAAAGCATCTGGTAAAACAGAAAGTATGACTGTAGATAACTTTGTTAAAAAAATAACATCTTTAATAAAAGAGAAAAAGTAAGGAGTTATTATGATAGGGAAAATTCTTGGGATGTTTTCTAACGATATAGGTGTAGATTTAGGAACTGCTAATACTTTGGTTTTTGTTAGAGGGAAAGGTATAGTATTGACAG
The DNA here is from genome assembly GCF_000021545.1 of Sulfurihydrogenibium azorense Az-Fu1. Taxonomy (NCBI): domain Bacteria; kingdom Pseudomonadati; phylum Aquificota; class Aquificia; order Aquificales; family Hydrogenothermaceae; genus Sulfurihydrogenibium; species Sulfurihydrogenibium azorense. The sequence goes on along the minus strand of NC_012438.1, from coordinate 1,515,310 downwards.
AACCATCAATTGTTGCAGTAGATAAAGCTCAAAACAAAGTTTTGGCTATAGGAAAAGAAGCTAAAGAAATGGTAGGTAAAACACCAGAACACATCCAGATTATAAGACCATTGAAAGATGGTGTTATAGCTGATTTTGATACTACTCAGGCAATGCTTAAATATTTTATTCAAAAGGTACACAACAACTTTCCACTTGTAAAACTTATAAACCCAAGACCAAGAATTATAATAGGTGTTCCATCAGGTATAACAACTGTTGAAAAAAGAGCTGTAATAGATGCAGCAAGACAAGCAGGTGCAAGGGAGGTTTACCTTATAGCAGAGCCTATGGCAGCTGCAATAGGTGCAGGACTACCTATAGAACAACCCGGTGGAAATATGATAGTTGATATAGGTGGTGGAACTTCTGAAATAGCCGTTATATCTTTATCAGGACTTGTTATATCTAACTCCATTAGAATAGCTGGAGATGAGATGAACGAAGCTATTATAAACCATCTAAAGAGAAACTACCATATATTAATAGGAGAGCAAACTGCAGAAAATATAAAAATAAATCTTGGGTCAGCTGTAGAGTCAGAAAGAGATAGTAAAACTATGGAGATTAGAGGAAGAGATATGGCAGGAATGCCAAGAAGTATAACAATTACAGGTAAGGATATTAGAGAAGCTCTGGAAGATGTTATCATTCAAATAGTTAACGCTGTAAAGTCCACTTTAGAAAAAACACCACCAGAGTTGGCAGCTGATATAGTAGAAAGGGGTATAGTTTTGGCTGGTGGAGGCTCTTTAATTTATGGACTTGATAAAAGATTAAGAAATGAAACAAACCTCCCTGTTGTTTACTGTGATGACCCATTAACTGCAGTTGCAAGGGGAATAGGAAAAGCCCTGCAGAATATCGAGCTTATAAAAAGAGTTTCTTTTAGATAATAGGTAAAGGATTTGACTGGAAATGTTAAAAAGATTATCTTAAAAATACTAATTTTTCTTATATTTTTATCAATAACAGTAGCAATCCTTTTCTCATCATTTTTTAAAAAAGTATCTATAGATGTAATAGGTTTACCTAGTAGTATTATAGTAAGTGTGTTAGATAATGTTAAAGATTTTTCAACTTACATTAAAGATAAAAAAAGCCTTGAAGACGAAAATAAAAATCTAAAAAAACAGATAGAACTGTTAAAATTGGAAAATCAAAAACTTTCTTATTTAAAAACAGAAAATGAAGAACTAAGAAAACTGCTAGAGTTTAAAAATTTTTACGGTTTTAAAAGGGTATTAGTTGCAAAAGTAGTTGGTTTTTCTCCAGATAACTGGGTTGATGGATTTTTTATTGATTTAGGTAAAAATGAAGGTATAAAAGAAGGAGATATTGTTGTTTCTAAAGGGTATTTAATAGGTACTGTAAATTTAGTGGGAGATAGATACTCACAAGTGATGTCTGTTAACGATAAAAATTTTAAAATAACTGTAAGGACAAGAAAAACAGGAGAAATTTGTTTTTATAACGGCTTAGATTACAAAAAGGGAGTATTAAGGTACGTTCGACCAGAGCAAGATATAAGACTTTCTGATGTTGTTGAAACGACAGTTGTAAACTCTACTATCTCAGAGGGTATTCCTGTCGGTATAGTTAGAAAGATATCTACAAAAGAGGGTGAGTTTTTTAGAGATGTAGAAGTAGAAACTTTTTACTACCCTTACAACTTAAACTATGTTTTGGTAGTTCAAAGATGATTTACTACGGAAAGTATTTTTTTATTTTATTTTTACTTATAGTTTTACAATCAAGTTTGGTGTTTAAAGGATTGTTAAATTTGGCTATAGTGCCAGACTTTATTTTAGTTTACCTTTTTTGGCTTGTTATAGAAAATAAAGAAAATATGGCTAAAGTTACTGGGATTACTGCAGGAGTGGTTTTAGACCTTCTAAACCCTGAAAAAACATTTATAAATACTTTTTCTTACTTTTTTTCTATACTTTATATTTTGAACTTTAAATCAAAATTTATACAGTTTAACTTTTTACTGAAAATTCTAATGATTTTTATTTTCAGCTTTATAATTTACATGCTAAAAACATCTTACAGCTTCCTTTTAACAGGCTTTTTCTCAGATAGAGATAAGGTCCTGTTTATATTATACACTCTTTCAAGTGTAATGATGATTTATGTAATTTACTACTTAGACACATTTGTGATAAAAAAAGATGAAGTTTAGTAGGTTTTATTTTTTAATAACTTTACTGTTTTTAATCTACTTTATCCTTGTAGGAAGACTTTTCTACCTTCAGATAGTAAAAGGAGAGTACTACTCAGAAATTTCAAACAGAAACTACATTAAAGTGTTTCAATCAAACCCTCCCCGTGGAAAGATATACGATAGAAATGGTGTTTTACTAGCTTACGATATTCCTACTTTTGATTTGATAGCTTTTCCGTACATTGTTAGAGAAAACTACAAAATAGAAGAATTAAGACTTCTACTAAAAAATGTGTTTGGAGTAGAGTTAGATGAAAAAACTCAAGAAATTATAAGGAAAAACTTACTTCCTAAAATAACTGTAAAAAAGAACCTTACTCAGAAAGATGTTGAAAATTTTTATAACTACAGTTATATGCTTAAAGGTTTCTATCTGGAAGTTGTACCAAAAAGGGTATATACTCCAGAGGCAAACTACTTACCCCATATTATAGGATACGTTGGGTACCCAACTAAAGAAGATGTAGAAAAAAATCCTGACATAACTCTAAACACACTTGTAGGAAAAAGTGGAATAGAAAAGATATACGATAACCTTTTAAGAGGTAAAGCAGGACAGAAAGCGGTTTTGGTTGATGCTTTCGGTAGGCAAAAAAAGATACTTTGGGAAAAAGACCCTGAAAAAGGAAATGATATTTATCTAAGTATAGATATAAGACTTCAAAAGATTGTTTATGAGACTTTTAAGTCTTCAGGTCATAAATCTGGAGCTGTTGTTATTGTAGACCCAGACAGTTATCAGATTTTAGCAGCTCTTAGCTATCCTACCTACGATTTACAAAAATTCTACGAAGGATTAAAACAAGAAGAATGGCAAGCTTTAACACAAGATAAGTATACTCCTTTAATTGATAAAGTGTTTACTGGAAGATATCCACCGGGTTCTATATATAAGCCTTTAGTAAGTATAGCTGCTCTGGAAGAAGGGGTAATTACTCCCGAGACAAGAATACTTAGTGGTTCAGAGTTTAGTATAGGAAAGTATAGGTATAGAAACTGGAATAAAGCCGGATGTGGTTATATAAATGTAGCTCAAGCATTGGAGATGTCTTGTGATACTTTCTACTATCAAGTAGGTTTAAAGTTAGGTGTTGATAATATTTTTAAATACACTAAACTTTTTGGAATAGGAGAAAAACTTAACCCGGATATAGAAAAAAAGGTGGCAATAGTTCCCAACCGAGAATGGAAAAGAAAAGTGTTAAAACAACCATGGTTTCACGGAGATACGGTTAACCTAAGTATAGGACAAGGATATCTTTCTATAACTCCTTTTGATGCTACTAAAATTGTAGTACCAATTGCAAATGGTGGAAAAGTCTTAAAACCACAGATACTAAAAGGATACTACGACAATAAAAGGCAAATGTTTGTACATATAAAACCTGAAGTTATAAGAAAAATTAAAATAAAAATTTGGAACTTAGAAGCTGTAAGGTATGGTATGTACCTTGTAGTGTATGGACCTCAAGGTACAGCTAAGGCTTTAAAATCGGTTCCTGTAAAAAATGCAGGGAAAACTGGTACAGCTCAAGTTTATACCTACCTTACAAGACAAAAAAAGCATGGTAAATGGGAGTTGAGAGACCATGCTTGGTTTATAAGTTTTGCTCCTTATGACAATCCTAAATTGGCAGGAGTTGTGTTTGTAGAACATGGAGAGAGTGGTGGTGGTGTTGCAGCTCCTTTGATGGCAAATATATTAAAAAGAGCTTACAGTGAAGGAGTTTTGAGTATAAAATGAAAAATGTAGCTTTAGAAAAACTTAAAAATATAGATATTTTAGTGTTTGGTATTACACTGTTCTTACTGATTTTTAGTGTGTTTAACATATACAGTGCATCTTACCATGAATTTTCAAATCTTTATATAAAACAGATTGTCTTTGTAGTATTTTCTTTTTTTGTAATTTTAACAACTACTTTTCTATTTGATTACAGATGGCTATCTTCTGTATCTTTTTACCTGTACGGACTTGGAATTGTTTTACTTATTTTAGTAAAATTTATCGGAAGTACTGTTTTAGGTGCAAAGAGATGGATTAACCTTGGATTTTTTCAGCTCCAACCTTCAGAGGTTATGAAATCTATAATGATAATTTTTTCAGCAAACTACATATCGTCTTCAAAACTTCCAATATCTTTTAAAGATTTTCTAAAACTAATGTTATTTTCAGTTATTCCCTTTACTTTAATATACACTCAACCAGATTTAGGAAGTGGAATAATGCTTGTACTACCTGTCCTTGTTATGGTATTTTTAGCTGGTTTTAAGTTAAGGTATATAATCAGTTTTATGTTAGTATTTATCCTTTTATCTCCTATAGTTTGGAATCACCTTAAAGATTATCAAAAAAATAGAATACTTGCCATACTAAATCCAGAAGCTGACCCTAAAGGGACCGCATACCACATAATCCAGTCAAAGATAGCTATAGGTTCCGGAATGCTTACAGGTAAAGGATACCTTCAAGGTTCCCAGTCAAAGTACTACTTTTTACCTGAACAGCATACAGACTTTATATTTGCAACGATAGGAGAAGAATGGGGTTTTGTTGTGTCATTTTTACTTTTGTCTCTCTACCTTATTCTATCGTTGAGAATTTTCTTAATAGGAAAGACATTAAAAGATATGTTTGGAAAGTTTATCTGTTATGGAGTGGCTTCTTTAATCGTTTTTCAGTCCTTTGTGAACATTGCTATGAATTTGGCTATAGCACCAGTTGTTGGAGTACCTTTACCATTTTTAAGCTATGGTGGAACTGCTTTGATAATGTTTAGCTTTCTTATAGGATTGGTTTTAAATATTTCTTACATAAACAGTAAACAAAGTTTTCAACTTTACCCAGAAAACATTGGAGACTACTGATGGATTTAGAGTATCTAAAAAAATATCAGTTAAAGCTGGCAAAAAAGTTAAAGTTAGAAGATAAGATAGATGTAAAAAATGTAAAGTTTGTAGCAGGTATAGACACTACTTTTTTAGACCCTTACAAAGAGCCTACTTTAGCTATAAGTTGTATAGTAGTTTTAAATTTGGAGGATTTTTCTGTTGTTGAAACAGTATTTGGACAAAAGGAGATAGACTTTCCATACATACCAACCTTTTTGGCTTTTAGAGAGATTCCATCTATAATGGAAGCTTATCAAAAATTAAAATCATCTCCTGATGTTTTTATATTGGACGGACAAGGTATACTTCATCCCAGAAAGATGGGTATAGCTTCCCATTTTGGAGTTATTACAGACACGGTTAGTGTTGGGTGTGGTAAAAGTCTTTTGTATGGTAAGTATACCCAGTTAGAAAATAAACCAATGGCTTACAGCCCTGTGTACGCTGATGGAGAAGTAAGAGGTTATGCTTTAAGAGTAAAGAAAAACACAAACCCTATCTTTGTATCTCCAGGGAATAACATATCTCTAAACAGCTCTCTTTATGTTATAATAAAATCAATAAATGGTTATAAACTTCCTGAGCCTGTTAGATTAGCTCATAACTTTTTAACAGAATACAGAAAAAGACTTTTACAGGAGGTAAAAAATGGCTGAAGAAAAAACAGCAGTTATAAAGCTTACAGATGAAGGTTTTATAGGTATGATGGAAAATAAAGACTTTGTTTTAAATCTTACCAACACCACCTTTAACGCAACAGATTTAATGCTAATATCCATTGGATACTGCTTTGGTATTACAGTAGATGCTTATGTAAAACATAAAAACTTGAGTATATCAAACTTAAGAATAAACGTAAAAGGAAAGAAACACGAAACAGAAAATAGATACGAAAAAGTAGACATAGAAGTGTCCTTTGACGGAAATTTAACTCCAGAACAAAGAGAAAGAATTATTACAATAGGAAAAAGAGGCTGTACTGTAAGTAACTCTATGTTAAAAGCTCCAGAAATAAATGTAATTTTACTATAAAGGGTAAGTAAGATGGAAACATTTTTTTTAGGTGTTATAGCTTTTTCAATGCTTTTTATAGCCGTAATGTCTTTAGTTAGGACTATTTTTTGGATTATTGTTGCGTTAAAAGTTAGGGATTTGATTAAAGATATACAATCAGATTACAAGCAACTGTACCCAAAAGTGTCTAGACTTATTGATAATATAAGTGGAGTTTCAGGATTACTTGGATTTTTCAAGATGTTTAAATTTCTTAGAGGTAAAAAATGAAAAGGTTTGTTAAGTTTTTACTTTTTATTTTAGCAGCTGTAGGATTAGGATATTTAGCATGCTCAAGAAGAGAAGAAATCAAAGAAAAAATAAAAATCTTAGAAGAAAAAGTAAAAAACTCAAAGTTTTCTTTAAATATAAAAGATAAATTTAATGAAGTAATCAATGATTTAAAAAGTAAAGTAGACAATGTTGACAAAACTCAAGAAGACAATATACTTAATATAGTAGAAGAAAAAATTAGAAAGTTAGAAGAATTAATCAAACAGGAGGAAATGAAATGAACAAGAAGGCGGTGTTAATAGCACTAGGGTCTGCTGTGGCTGCAGTTGGTGCATACTTTGCTTACAAGAGGAAAGATGAGATTTTAGCAAAGTTATCTGAGCTACAAGAGTCTTTAAAAGAGATTGAACTTACAGATAAAGCAAAAGCTGCATTTAACGATGTAGTAGAAAAGTTAACCTCTTTAGTGAAAAGAGGTGAAGAATTAACAGAAGAACAAAAAGCTAAAGAAATAGCAGAGCTCGAGGAAAAGGTAAAAAAATTAGAAGAAGCTGTTAAAACAGAAGCTTGAAAAAAGTTTTAAATGGGATTTTCATCCCATTTTTTATCTCTTTAATCTTAGCTATAAAAGATTACTTTAATAAAAATTACAGTTATCATAGCTCATCTTTAGCTTTTTACTTTTTTCTTTCTATATTCCCTATGTTTATATTTGTTTTTTCAATCTTGAGTTTTATAGCTTTTTTGAAAATATCAGATATTTATTATATAGTTTACAATCTGTTTCCCAACATTGCAGAAAAGTTTTTGGAGAATGTTTTAAAGTTCTACAATACTAACTTATCTACTAATTTATCTTTAATTAGTATTTTACTTTCTCTTTACTTTGGGAAAGATTTATTTATAGCAATTCAGATGGCTTTTCATTATGTTTGGGAGTTGGAATATACAACAGATAGAAAAAAAATGATAGTTTCAATACTAGCATTGCCTTTTATAGCAATCATCTTTACTGTTTTTTATCTTTTTATGATTCTATTGAAGTTTATAGATGAGGTAAAAAATTACCTTGAGAATTTTGATGTTATCTTTTTAAAGTGGTTGACTAATCTTATCAACTTTTTAGCTGAAAATGTAGATACAATTCTTAATTTATTGAATATTTCTGAAATAATTACTTTTTTTGTAGTAATTCATCTTCTATTCTATTTCTTTACTCCAGTAAATGTAGAAAGAAAAAAGCTGATTTTGGTAGTTCTTTTTGTTTCTTTTTGTTTATTCATGATGAGAGTTTTATTTGAAAGTGTGATTATTAATTTTCTATCAAAAAATCCTTTGTTTTTGACTGTAGGTTCTATTTTTGCTTTTTTAGTGTGGGTTAAGTTGTCTTTTGATATTATTTTGATAGGTCAAAGAATTGTTTACTATTACAGTAAACACTCGGAAGGTAAAAGCCCTTCCGAGTAAATCTTTAGTACAATCTAAAGTGTCTGTTTAAGAATTTTTGCCATGTAGTTGGTAATTTATCTATTTCTTCTTGTGCTATCTTTAAAACTTTGTCTTTTATTTTATTAACATCACAGGTAGCTCTGAGTTTTACGTCGCAAACTTGAGGCTCTGTTATAGGTTTCCCTATCTGGCTTACAAGGTAACAGTACGCCTCTTCTACTTCTTCTATCTCTGCAACTATTCTTTCTGCCATATCCATTGCAGCTGTGTTGTAAATCTTACCAATGTGGCTAACAGGGTTTTTACCTGCTGCAGCTTCTAAACTCATAGGTCTGTATGGTGTGATAAGTCCGTTAACTCTGTTTCCTCTACCTACCTGTCCATCATCTCCAGCCTCAGCTGAAGTTCCTGTTACAGTTATGTAAACTGATTGGTTGTCTATATCGTCAGCGGTGTTTATAAAGATATCAACATGTTTTGTTGTTAACTTTTGAGCAAGGGAGTAAGCGTAGTTTGTAACAATTTCTTTCTTTTCTACGTAATCTTTTATATCGTTTACGTATTTATCAACAAAAGCCATAGCTATTGTTATTCTTATGTTATCTTTGTTTCTAACACCCATTATTTTAATATCTTCTCCAACGTAAGGGTGGTCTTTCTTAAACTCTTTACTGTTTAAAGCTCTTTCAAGTTCATAAACTATTGTTTCAATATCTGAAAAAGGAGCAAAACCAACACCAAAGGAAGTATCGTTAGCAAGGGGTATCTCACCTTTTAATTGAAATCTTTCAAAAAGTTCGACAAGGTCTTTACTTCCCGGTTTTAATTTAGGATGAATAATTACATGGTTTACAATATCTAAATTTGGGATGTTTTCTTTTAACCATTTGTGAGCTGTCTCTACTGCAAGCTCCTTAACAGGAAGTTTTTTACCATTTTTTTCATCTATAGCTCTTCCTGTAAGGTATATCTCTATAGGTTCTAATATTTTTCCACCTTTAAACTGAGGGTCTGCAACACCACCTATCAAAAGAGCCTTATCAACGTTGTGGTGCATAATAGCTCCAAACTCTTCTCTGTAAAGGTTGGATAAAGCTATAGAAAGCTCTTCCGCTAAAGCATCACAGATAGTGTCTGGGTGCCCTGTTCCTTTTCTTTCAACTATCTCAACAGGTTGTGAAGATACTTTTTCAAACTCTAAAATGCCTACGTTGATATTTGCCAATCTAAACCTCCTTTAAGAGAAAATTTGAGTTAATTAGATTAGCATAAATTAAAACATCTTGCAAATTTTTTTCAAAAGGTGTAAAATATTCATTCTCAAAATTGAAGTTTAAACGGAGGAATAGATGGCTAAAGCTACGTTATCACCAAAAAAGTTAAAGCACAAAAGAAGAGTAAAGAAGAACGTTAGGGTTGCAGAAAGAAGAAGACTTGAAAATAGATACCACATATCAAGAATGAAAACAGCATTTAAAAAGTTCTATGAAACCTTAAAGAAGGAAGGAAAAGAAGCTGCAGAGAAGTTATTACCACTTTGTCAAAAGTTAGCATACAGAGCTGCTGCAAAAGGAGCTATCCATAAAAACGAAGCTGCAAGAAGAGTTTCAAGAGCTGCTAAAAGATTAAAACAAGTTGCATAAATAGAATTTCTGAGTAAAATATATTATTAGATAAAGATGGCGGTATAGCTCAGTTGGTTAGAGCACGCGGCTCATATCCGCGGTGTCCGGGGTTCGAATCCCTGTACCGCCACTTTTAAAATGATAGAAAAGAAGTTTTTAAAAGCAGTCAAAGATTTTTCCTTAATCCAACCAAAAGATAAAATTCTTATAGCATTTTCTGGAGGTCCTGATTCAGTTGTTCTATCCTTTTTACTTAAAAAGTTCCAAGCTTACTTTAAAATAGAAAAGATTTCTTTAGCCCATCTAAACCATAGTCTTAGAGAAGAATCTGACAAAGATGAAGAGTTCTGTAAAGACTTTGGTCAAAAATATGATATTCCTGTTTTTGTAAAAAAAGTAGATGTTAAATCAGTTGCAAAAAAAGAAAAAAAATCTATAGAAGAAGCAGGAAGAGAAGAGAGGTATAAATTTTTTAAAGAGATTATGGAAAAAGAAAATTTTAATAAGCTGGCAACGGCTCACCATCTGTCAGATTTGATAGAAACTATGTTTTTATGGTTTGTTCAGGGGAATAAAAAAGGATTAAAAGGATTTAAGCCCAATGAAGAGAATATAATCAGACCTCTTTATTACATAAAAAAAGAAGAATTATTAGAGTACTGCCATAAAAATGATTTGTCATACGTAATTGATAAATCAAACTTTGATAAAAGATACTTAAGAAATAAAGTAAGGTTAGACTTAATTCCTATTGCTAAAGAAATTAACCACAGTTTAGAGGAGTCTCTTTTAAGGTTATCTTTCTTTCAATCTGTAGATGAGGATTTTTTAGAAATTTATTCAAAAGATATTTTAAAGTCTTTGCAAGAAAAGGACTATATTGATTTAAATTACTTAAACACTCTTCACGAGGCTGTAAAGTACAGAGTAATTACAAATTGGATATACGAAAAAACAAGAATATACCCATCTTATCAAAAGATGCTTAATATTTTAAAGTTGTTAAAAATGGGTGGAACTAAAGCATTACATCTTCAAGAAAATCTTCAACTTATAAAAGAGTATGATAAACTTTACTTAAACTATACTCAAAAGGTAGAAAAATCTTATAAAGAGTATAAATTAAAAATTGGTCAAACTATCTTTATAAAAGAGCAAGGAATAAGTTTAACTGCTTTTAAGCCTACAGAGAAGGATTTAGAAGAAATGAAAAAAAGTAAGTGTATAGAATGTTTTGATATAGATACAGATGAGTTTACAGTTAGGTTTAGAAAAGAAGGAGATAGATTTTTACCTTTTGGAATGAAAAGGGAGAAAAAGTTGAAAGATGTTTTTATTGATTTAAAAATTCCAAAAAATATGAGAAACTCTATACCACTTTTAGTTTTTGGTGATAAAATATTATGGATAGTAGGCTATAAAAGGTCAGCCTACTACCCAGTAACTGAAAACTCCCAAAATCTTATATGTTTTAAAGTTAAGGAGGAGCAGAATTGCAACTAACAAGAAGTTTATTGATTTGGTTTTTAATTGGTGCAATGATGATACTTGCATTTAATATGTTTGGAACGAAACAGATAAGTGATTCAAAGGTCTCTTTTACTGATTTTATGACAATGGTAAATGAGAAAAAAGTTGTTGAAGCTACAGTTAGAGGAGAAGAACTTACAGCTATAACTGAAGATGGTAAAAAGGTAGAAACTGTAATTCCTCAAGGTTATTCAAAACTTTACGATATACTTTCTGAAAACGGTGTGCAGGTTAAGGTTGTTTCTACTGAAAACAGTAGCTGGCTTATGACTTTACTTATATCTTGGCTTCCTATTTTACTCTTTATAGGGCTTTGGATTTTTATGATGAGACAGATGTCTGGGGGTCCAAATAGAGCATTCTCTTTTGCAAAAAGTAAAGGAAAGTTGTACTTGGAAGAAAGACCTAATGTTAAACTTGATGACGTTGCCGGAATGGATGAAGTAAAGGAAGAAGTAAAAGAGATTATAGAATATTTAAAAGACCCTTCCAGATATCAAAAGTTAGGTGGAAGAGCTCCTAAAGGTATTCTTCTTTATGGAGACCCGGGAGTTGGTAAAACATTACTTGCAAAAGCTATAGCAGGAGAGGCAAACGTTCCATTCATCTCCATATCAGGTTCTGACTTTGTTGAGATGTTTGTTGGAGTAGGAGCTGCAAGGGTAAGAGATCTTTTTGAAACAGCAAAAAAACATGCTCCATGTCTTATATTCATTGACGAGATAGATGCAGTAGGTAGGGCAAGGACAGGTGTTGGTTTTGGTGGTGGACACGATGAAAGAGAGCAAACTCTAAACCAATTACTTGTAGAGCTTGATGGTTTTGATACAAACGAAGGAATAATAGTTATTGCGGCAACTAACAGACCGGATATTTTAGACCCAGCACTTTTAAGACCAGGAAGGTTTGACAGACAAATATCTGTTCCAAAGCCAGATGTGAAAGGTAGATATGAAATATTAAAAGTTCATGTTAAGAAAAAGAACATACCGTTAGCAGAAGATGTAGATTTAATGACTATAGCTAAAGGAACTCCCGGATTTTCAGGAGCTGACCTTGCAAACTTAGTAAACGAAGCTGCATTACTTGCTGCAAGAAGAAAAAAAGAGAAAGTTGGTATGCAAGAGTTAGAAGATGCTCTTGACAGAATAATGATGGGATTAGAAAGAAAAGGAATGGCTATAACACCAAAAGAAAAAGAAAAGATTGCATACCACGAAGTAGGCCATGCTTTGGTTGGTGTGATGTTGGAAGAAGCTGACCCATTACATAAAGTCTCTATCATACCAAGGGGAATGGCTCTTGGAGTTACTGTAAACCTTCCAGAAGAAGACAGACATCTCTACTCAAAGAAAGATTTAATGGCAAGAATACTACAGCTTTTTGGTGGAAGAGCTGCAGAGGAAGTTTTCTACGGTAAAGATGGTATTACAACCGGAGCTGAGAATGACTTAATGAGAGCTACTGAACTTGCTTACAGGATTGTTGCAGCTTGGGGTATGAGTGATGAGATAGGTCCTATCCACGTTCCAACTAACAGAAGTGGAAGTATCTTTATGGGTGGTCAAGGAATAGAGATAAGTGAAGAGACAGCAAGAAAGATAGACGAAGAAGTTAACAAAATTTTAAGAGAATCTTATCAAAAAGCGAAAAATATTATAGAAACTTATAAGGATGCCGTTATTGCAGTCGTTCAACTTTTACTCGATAAAGAAACAATAACATGTGAAGAGATGTTTGCAATCTTAAAAGAGTATGGAGTACCTGTATTAAACAGATGTAGAAAATTTGAAAACGTCAACGTTATAACAGATTCTTCAGCTCCCGATGTACCTGGAGCAGAACTACCAACTGTTGCTTAACGGGAGATAAGGTTGGTAGATACACACTGTCATCTTGATATGATTCCTTTACAGGATGTTGAAGAAAGTGTAAAAAGGTTAGATTATTTACTTACAATAGGCTGTGATAAACAGGAGATAAAAAAAGCTTTAGAGATAGGTAGTAAATATGAAAATGTTTTTGTGGCAATAGGTTATCATCCTTACGATATAGGAGATTTAACCGATAAAGATATAGAAGAGTTAGAAAATCTAATTAAAGAAAATTCCAAAGTTATAGCGGTAGGAGAGTGTGGTTTAGATTTTTATAGAGAAAAAACTCCAAAGGATAAACAAGAGTACTTTTTTAGAAAACAGATAGAACTTGCAAAAAAGTTAAAAAAACCCTTAATAATACACTCAAGAAGTGCAGATAGAGAAACAGAGAAAATACTATCTGAGTATGCTCCTTTTGAAAGTGGAGGTATTATGCACTGTTTTGGAGGAGATGAAAGATTAATGGAATTTTCTTTAGAAGCTGGTTTTTATATATCTTTTGCAGGGAATATAACTTATCCTAAAGCTGATAACCTTAGAAATATCCTGAAAAAAGTTCCATTAGATAGGTTATTATTAGAGACAGATAGTCCGTTTTTATCTCCTCAAAAAGTAAGAGGTACTCAAAACAAGCCTTCTAACATATACTATACCTTAGAGTTTGCTTCTGAGCTTTTAGGTATTGAAAAAAGTAAGCTTGAAAAAACAACTGACGAAAACTTTAAACGGTTATTCAGCCTTAATTAAAACACACCAACCCATAAACTCGTTATCATATGTGATTTTTCTTGATTTGTTTGGTTTATCTTTGTAGCCTTTATTTACTAAATTTGGATAAACTTCTGAATAAACTTCTGGGGCTAACTCTTTAACAAGAAGATTAATTGTAGTACTTAAAAACCCTTGATGTTTTCCAAGTCTGAGCACAAAAAATCCTTTTTCAACCAGTTCTCTTCTTTTTTTAAGTTTATTTAAAATACTTTCTTTTTCTTTATCATTTATCTCGTTTGTATTTTTAATGTTTGTATTTTTAATATTTTCAATATAATGAATATCTTCATTTAAGATAGCGTTAGCAAATTCAGAACAAGCTTCTTTTATTTTTTTAAGCTCTAAATCCAAATATCCGTAGGTTTCAGGTAATAATTCTTTGTACTCTTCTTTAAAGGAAACTTCTAAGTCAATGGTAAACTTTGTACCGACTTTTAAAAGTTCGTGTAATTCTCTAAAGCCTCTTGATACTCCAAGGGATTTAATGTCTTGTACTTCTAAACATTCTTGAGGGTCTTTTAGGTCAGAGTCTGATACTAGTAGGAGTTTAAGTATATCCTTTTTTGCGTCCTCTTGTTTAAACTCTCTGTCAAAAACCTTGCTAAAACCTGCTCTAAAAGCAATACTTTCCCATCTTTTTATAAAATTAGAAAAGTTTTTCTTAATATTTGCTTTCCTTTCCCTTTCATCTCTGTAATTTGAAACATTAACACATTCTTTGTAATCTTCTAAAAACTTATTTTTTATAGCTGGACTTTCTAAAAACTTGTCTTTAAGGATTTTGTAAAATAGAGCCGTTCTTATAGCTCCTTTTATCTCTGACCCGGGAATGTAAACTTTTCCACTTTCTTTTATAAATTCGTAGATAGGTTTGTATTCATTTCCGTTTTTTCTTTTTATGTCTCCTTTAAATTCAATTTGGTACAATGGCTTTACGGTTATACCGTATGATGAGATAACTTCTCCTAAGCTTTTTTCTAAAGGGTGTCTCTCTATAAGAGAAGTTAGGTTTATGAGTCTTTGCACGTTATCTTTTAAGGATTTTACCACTTCTTCAAAGTTGTATATCTTTATTTTTTTGTTTCTTTCATCGTAAGAGTAAGACCAGTTGCTAATTTGGTTTCCATTTCCTATATGAATAGGGGAAAGTACAGTTAAGTTAAATTTCATTGTGTCCCTCCTTTGATGTATAAAGGAAAAGCAAGGCCATACTGAAAGATTTTTACTCCATTTATATTTTTTGCTATCAGAAAACTACCGTAAAAGTTTTTTTGGCTTTTTACTTTTAACGTGGACCCTTCTTTAAGGTATAAAATTTTCTCCTTCCATATATCAACATTTTGAAAATTGTAGTTGTTGTCAATGGCACCTCTAAATGTAAAGTATTCGTAATAACTGTTTTGTAAATCGTAGGTAAAAGGTTCTGGTATGAGTGGGGATAAGGTTATAAATATATCTGTTTTTTGATTGAAGTAGTTTTCAATTTGTGTAAAGTTTTCAAATTCTCCAAATTTTACTTTTCCAAATCCTATTGACCTGTTTCCTCCTATACCTATATCCTGTAAAAGTTTTACTATAGCTTCTAACTCTTTTTTTACCTCGTCATCTCTTAC